>CALMSQ010000053.1:0-20142 GCA_937872345.1 uncultured Burkholderiales bacterium
GCTCCGCGGGATCGACGTACTTCTGGTCGTCGGGCTCGAAGTGGCCGCGCAAGCGGTAGGTCTCGAGCTCGAGGAAGTAGGGCCTGCCGGTCGCGCGGATCGCCGCGACCGCCTTGCGCGCGGCGACGTGCACGGCCTCGACGTCGTTGCCGTCGACCGTCACCGACTCGACGCCGTGCGCGGCCGCCCAGGTGCGGATGTGCTCGATCGGCATCGTCTCGTCGCGACGCACGAACGCCTGCCACTGGTTGTTCTCGCAGACGTAGAGGATCGGCAGCTGCCACTGCGCGGCGAGGTTCATCGACTCGTGGAAGATGCCCTCGCAGGCCGCGCCGTCGCCGAAGAAGGTCGCGACGAGGCCGCCCGGCTCTCCCATCCCCATCTTCTGGGCCAGCGCGACGCCGGTGACCATCGACAACTCGCCGCCGACGATCGTCGAGGTGAGCACGACGCCGAGCTCCTTCGCCGAGATGTGCAGCGAGCCGCTCTTGCCCTTGCAGTAGCCGTCGACGCGGCCGAGCACCTCGGCCATCATCCGGCCGGCATCGGCGCCGCGCGCCAGCAGGTGGCCCGCGCTGCGGTGGTTGGTCACGATGCGGTCGCGCGGCTCGAGCGCGCGCACCACGCCGACCGCGCCGGCCTCCTGCCCCACCGAGGTGCAGGTGCCGGCGGCGCCGGTCTGCGCGTTGATCGCGACCAGCTTGTGCTCATAGGCGCGGATGGTCATCATCGCCTCGAGCATCGAGAGGCGCGGATCGGGTTCGTTCGCCTGGCTCATGTCCCTTCCCTTGTGCTTCACGCGGCGGCCGGTTCGGCGCCGTCGTGCCGGATGTTCCGAGGAGGCGAACTTTGCGCCGGCCGCCCGCGCGCCACAATGGCTCGGAGGAGCCAGACTCCAACGAGCCATCCTTGCGCGTCGCACCCGGGCCTTGCGGCGTGCGTGCTACCCTCGGGGTGCATGGCCGGCGCCCACGAAGCTCCGGCATCGAAGGTCCGCCTGCCGCGCGGCGCGCCGCGGCAGCCGGTCGTCCGGCCCGACCAGGCCGCCACACGAACGGACCGCAAACGCATGCTGACCGACCACGACATCTACCTGTTTCGCGAAGGCACCCACGGGCGGCTTCACGAGCACTTGGGTTGTCATCTGGACGATGCGCGGCCTGGCGCCCGATTCGCCGTGTGGGCGCCGAACGCGCGGGCCGTCTCCGTGGTCGGCGACTGGAACGGCTGGAACACCGATGCCGACCCGCTGAAACCACGTTGGGACGGCTCGGGCATCTGGGAGGGCTTTGCCGCCGGCGCCCGCCCGGGCCACGCCTACAAGTTCCGGATCGCGTCGAGCGACGGGGCGCCGGTCGCCGACAAGGCGGACCCGTTCGCCTTCTTCGCCGAGGAGCCACCGCGCACGGCGTCGCGAATCTGGTCGCTCGACTACGAGTGGGGCGACACTCACTGGATGGCGCAAAGGCGCTCGCGCAACGGTCTCGATGCGCCGATCTCGATCTACGAGGTGCACGCCGGTTCGTGGCGCCGCCGCCCCGACGGCAGCCACCTTTCATGGCGCGAACTCGCCGAAGCACTCGTCCCGTACCTGCACGAGACGGGATTCACGCACGTCGAGTTGCTTCCGGTCACCGAGCATCCGTTCTACGGCTCGTGGGGTTACCAGACGACCGGCTATTTCGCGCCGACCGCGCGTTATGGCACGCCACAGGACTTCATGTACCTGGTCGACCACCTGCACCGGCACGGCATCGGGGTCATCCTCGACTGGGTGCCGTCGCACTTTCCGACCGACGCGCACGGCCTGGCGCAGTTCGACGGCACGCACCTCTACGAGCACTCGGATCCGCGCCAGGGATTCCACCCCGAGTGGAGTTCGAGCATCTTCAACTACGGCCGTCACGAGGTGGCGGCATTCCTGTTGTCGTCGGCGCTGTTCTGGCTAGAGCGCTATCACGTCGACGGGCTGCGCGTCGATGCAGTGGCATCGATGCTCTACCTGGACTATGCGCGCAATGACGGCGAGTGGATCCCGAACCGCCATGGCGGTCGCGAGAACCTCGAAGCGGTCGCGTTCCTGCGCATGCTCAACGAGGCCGTCTACCGCGACTACCCGGACACGGTGACGATCGCCGAGGAGTCGACCGCCTGGCCGATGGTTTCGCGCCCGACCTACCTGGGCGGTCTCGGATTCGGGATGAAGTGGAACATGGGCTGGATGCACGACACGCTGGCCTATGCGCGCGAAGATCCGATCAATCGGAGGCATCACCAGGACAAGCTTACGTTCTCGCTCTGGTACGCATTCAACGAGAACTTCGTCTTGCCCTTGTCGCACGACGAGGTGGTGCACGGCAAGGGTTCACTGATCGGCAAGATGCCCGGCGACGACTGGCAGAAGTTCGCCAACCTGCGCGCACTCTACGGCTACATGTGGACGCATCCGGGCAAGAAACTGCTGTTCATGGGCTGCGAGTTCGGCCAGCGCCGCGAATGGGCGCACGACGCCGAACTCGAGTGGTGGGTCCTCTCGCAGAAGGAGCATGGTGGGCTCAGGCGCCTGGTGGCCGACCTGAATCGCGCCTACCGAGCCGAGCCTGCGCTGCACGAGCTCGACTTCTCCGCCGCTGGATTCCAGTGGATCGACTGCAGCGACGCACAGCACAGCGTCATCGCGTTCCTGCGCAGGCCGCGCGCCGGCGGGCCGTCGTTGCTGGTCGCGTGCAATTTCACCCCCGTCCCGCGAAGCAACTACACGGTCGGGGTGCCCGCGGCCGGCCGTTGGCAGGAAATCCTGAACAGCGACGCGACCATCTACGGTGGCGCGGGCTGGGGCAACCTCGGAAGCGTCGACGCGATGCCGCTCGCCTCGCACGGCCAGCCTTGGTCGGTCACGCTGACGCTCCCGCCGCTGGCGACCGTGATCCTGAGGGAAGGCGCCGATGCCTGATCGCAACGGCAAGGACCGCCCGGGCGCCGAGCCCGGGCTCGGCGACGTGACGGGACCGGCGCGCGCGGTGATCGATCGCGTGATGCCGGCGGTGGACGGCGGCCGCTTTCCCGTCAAGCGAGTCACCGGCGAGACGCTCGAGGTCGAAGCCGAATGCTTCGCCGACGGCCATGACGCGGTGCGGGTGGTCCTGCGCTGGCGCGCCGAAGGCGACGAACGGTGGCAGGAGACCGAAATGGCCGCGCTGGGAAGCGATCGCTGGCGCGCGCGATTCATCGCCGGCGCACCCGGCCGCTACCGCTACCAGGTGGTCGCCTGGGTCGACCACTTCGCGAGCTGGCGCAGGGAGTTCGCCAGGCGCGAAGATCCGGCCGACCTTCGGCTGTCCGCCGAGGTGGGGTCCGCACTGGTCGCCGAAGCGGCCGAACGCGCCGCCGGCGCGCAGCGCGAGCAGCTTGCGCGATGGTCGGCGGACCTGGCGGCCGCCGCGCGGGCGGGTGGCGACATCGAGGTGCTGCGCGAACTGGCTCTCGACGAGCGGCTTGCGCAGCTCGCGGCGTCGTTCCCCGACCGGCGCTTCGAGACCGCCTGGCCGATCGAGTTGCCGCTGACCGTCGATCGCGAGCGCGCGCGTTTCTCGTCCTGGTACGAGCTGTTTCCGCGCTCCACGTCGCCGCAACCCGGACGTCACGGCACGCTCGCCGACTGCGCGGCGCGACTCGACTACGTGGCCGAACTCGGCTTCGACGTGGTCTACCTGCCGCCGATCCACCCGATCGGGCGCGAGCGCCGCAAGGGTCGCAACAACTCGGTCGCCGCCGGGCCGGACGACGTGGGAAGCCCTTGGGCGATCGGGTCGCGCGAAGGCGGTCACAAGTCGATCCATCCGCAGTTGGGCTCGCTCGACGATTTCCGGCGGCTGATCGAGAAGGCACGGCGACTCGGGATGGAGGTCGCACTCGACATCGCGTTCCAGTGCGCCCCCGACCATCCTTACGTGAAGGCCCATCCGCAATGGTTCCGCTGGCGGCCCGACCGGACCGTGCAGTACGCCGAGAATCCGCCGAAGAAGTACGAGGACATCTTCCCCTTCGACTTCGAGACCGCAGACTGGCGCGCGCTCTGGCGGGAACTCTGGAGCGTGTTCGATTTCTGGATCGCCCAGGGCGTGCGCATCTTCCGGGTCGACAACCCGCACACCAAGCCGTTCGGCTTCTGGGAGTGGGTCATCGGCGAGATCAGCGCCGCGCACCCCGACGTCATCTTCCTGGCCGAGGCCTTCACGAGGCCGACGGTGATGCGCCGGTTGGCCAAGCTGGGCTTCACGCAGTCGTACACCTATTTCGCGTGGCGCAACACGAAGCACGAGCTGACCGAATACTTCACCGAACTGGCCCACGGCCCGGGGCGGGAGTACTTCCGTCCCAACGCGTGGCCGAACACCCCCGACATCCTGACGGAGGCCCTGCAACACGGCGGCCGGCCTGCGTTCGCGGCGCGGCTGCTGCTGGCTGCGACGCTGGCTGCGAACTACGGCATCTACGGCCCCGCCTTCGAGCTGATGGAGCACGTCGCGCGCGAGCCAGGGAGCGAGGAATACCTCGACTCCGAAAAGTACGAGACGAGGACGTGGGCGCTCGACAGCGCCGACAGCCTGCGCGAGCTGATCGCGCTCGTCAACCGAATCCGCCGCGAGAACTCCGCGCTGCAATCGGACCGAAGCCTCGCGTTCTTCCGGACCGACAACGAGCAGATGATCTGTTACGCCAAGCGCTCGGACGACGGCGCCAACACGATCGTCGTCGTCGTCAATCTCGATCCCCACCACACGCACGAGGCGTGGATCGACCTGGACCTTGCGCGCCTCGGAATCGGCGCCGATGCGACCTACCAGATGCACGACCTGCTCTCGGGCGCCCGTTATCTGTGGCAGGGTCCGCGCATCTTCGCGCGCCTCGATCCGGCCCGCATGCCGGCGCACGTGTTCCGCGTGCGCCATCACCTGCGGCGCGAGCAGGATTTCGACTACTTCCTCTGAGAGTAACGTCACCCCATGGGAACCGAGCCGCCGGGCGACCCGCTCTGGTACAAGGATGCGGTTGTCTATCAGCTGCATGTCAAGGCGTTCTGCGACTCGAACGGCGACGGCATCGGCGACTTCGCCGGGCTCACGTCGAAGCTCGACTACATCCGTGACCTGGGAGTCAACACGGTCTGGCTGCTGCCGTTCTACCCGTCCCCGCTGCGCGACGACGGCTACGACGTGGCTGACTATCGAAACGTCCACCCCCAATACGGGACGCGCAATGACCTGCGCCTGTTCGTTCGCGAGGCGCATCGGCGCGGGCTGCGCGTGATCACCGAGCTGGTGGTGAACCATACGTCGGACCAGCACCCCTGGTTCCAGGCGGCGCGGCGTGCCCCGCCGGGATCGTCCAAGCGCGACTTCTACGTCTGGAGCGACGACCCGAACCGTTACGCGGGCACGCGCATCATCTTCACCGACACCGAGAGCTCCAACTGGGCCTGGGACGACGTGGCCAAGGCGTACTACTGGCACCGCTTCTTCAGCCACCAGCCCGACCTGAACTTCGCCAATCCGAGCGTGCTGAAGGCAGTGGTGCGCACGATGCGCTTCTGGCTCGACATGGGCGTCGACGGCTTCCGCCTCGACGCGATTCCGTACCTGTGCGAGCGCGAAGGCACCAGCAACGAAAACCTGCCCGAAACGCACCAGGTCATCAAGCGCATCCGCGCCATGCTCGACGAGCGGCACGCCAACCGATTGCTGCTGGCCGAGGCCAACCAGTGGCCCGAGGACGTCCGCGAGTACTTCGGCGACGAGGACGAATGCCACATGGCTTACCACTTCCCGCTGATGCCGAGGATGTACATGGCGATCGCGCAGGAGGACCGGCACCCGATCGTGGAGATCATGCAGCAGACACCGGAGATCCCCGACACGTGCCAGTGGGCGATCTTCCTGCGCAACCATGACGAGCTCACGCTGGAGATGGTGACCAACCGCGAGCGCGATTACATGTACCGCACCTATGCGGCGGAGCCGCGCGCGCGCATCAACCTGGGCATCCGCAGGCGGCTCGCGCCGCTGATGGAGAACGACTCCGATCGCATCAAGCTGATGAACAGCCTGCTGTTGTCGATGCCGGGCTCGCCGATCATCTATTACGGCGACGAGATCGGCATGGGCGACAACATCTTCCTGGGCGACCGGGACGGCGTGCGCACTCCAATGCAGTGGAGCCCGGATCGCAATGCAGGCTTCTCGCGCGCCGACCCGCAGCGGCTCTACCTCCCGCCGATCATGGACGCGGTGTACGGCTACGAGGCGGTCAACGTCGAGGCCCAATCCCGCGAGCCCTCTTCGCTGCTCAACTGGATGCGCAGGATGCTGGCAGTGCGCCGCTCGAGCAGGGCGTTCGGGCGCGGACGCCTGTCGTTCCTCGCGCCCGGCAACCGCAAGGTCCTCGCTTACCTGCGCGAGTACGAGGACGGCGGCGAGCACGAAGCGATCCTCTGCGTGGCCAACCTGTCTCGCTCGGCGCAGCCGGTCGAGCTGAACCTGTCGAAGTTCCGCGGACGCGTGCCGGTCGAGATGATGGGACGCACGGCGTTTCCGCCGATCGGCGACCTGCCCTACCTTCTGACGCTGTCGGCGCACGGCTTCTACTGGTTCAGGCTGGCGCTCGACGCCGAGGTTCCGTCCTGGCACGAAGAGCACCTGGTGCGCGAGGATGTGCCGCTGATGGTGATGTTCGACGGCTGGTCGAGCGTGTTCCGGGACCGCGTGGTGCCGTGGCGCATCCGAATGGCCGAGGCGACCCGCGAACGGTTCGAGTGCGAGATCCTGCCGCGCTACGTCGCGGCGCAGCGCTGGTTCGCCGGAAAGGGCGTCGCGCTCGAACGGGTCTCGTTGCGGGACTGGACCGAACTCGCCGCGACCGACCGCAGCTGGCTGGTCGCGATCGTCGATGCGCACTCCCGACGCGCCGCGGGCGCGCCGGCCGACGCCGGCACCTATTTCCTGCCGTTGGAGCTGTTGTGGGGCGACACCGAGGAGCCGAGGGTGCGCGCGCTCGGGCCCGCCGTGCTGGCCAAGGTGCGCCAGCAGGGCGAGATCGGGGTGCTCGCCGATGCGCTCGCCGACGAATCGTTCTGCCGGTTGCTCGTCAAGTCGATAGGCCGGCGGGAGACGCTGGCGCTGGCCGGGGGAACGATCACGTTCGCGCCGACGGAGTCGTTCCACGACATCGTCGGCGACGACGTCGACGCACTCCCGGTGCAGCGGGGCGGCGGGCAGTCGACCAATGCCACCGCGATTCTCGGCGAGCGCGCGTTCCTCAAGGCATACCGTCGCTTGCAGGCCGGCGTGAACCCCGAACTCGAGGTCGGCTGGTTCCTGACCGAGGTGGCAAGGTTCGCTCATTGCGTGCCGGTGGCCGGATCGGTCCAGTACGTCGGTGCGGACGGCGTGCCGATCACGCTCGCGCTGGTGCAGAAATTCTTTCCGCACCAGGGCAACGGGTGGGACTGGGCGGTCGATTACCTGTCGCGCGTTCTCGAAGAAGGCCGGGTCGATGTCGACCAGCCGGAGAGCGGGTACGGCGCCTTCCTCGACCTGGTCGAGACGCTGGGCCTGCGGGTGGGCGAGCTGCACCGGGCGTTCGCGACGAGAACGGGCAACCCGGCGTTCGATCCGGAGCCGCTCGAGGCCGCAGTGCTGCAATCCTGGCGCGCACGCGTGAAGGAGGAAGTCGTCGAGTCGATCGACCTGCTCGGACAGCAGCTCGATCGGCTGCCCGCGGACGCTCGCGGGCGCGCCACGGCCGTGCTCGAGCGCCGCCCGCAACTGCTCGCGTTCGCCGACCAGCCGGTGGGCGGGCCCGACGGAATGCTGTGCACGAGGCATCACGGCGACCTGCACCTCGGGCAGATCCTGCTCGCCAGGAACGACTTCCTGATCATCGATTTCGAAGGCGAGCCCTCGCGCCCGATCGAGGCGCGGCGCGCGCGACACACGCCACTGCGCGACGTCGCCGGAATGCTTCGCTCGTTCGACTACGCGCGCTGGACGGCGCTGGGAAGGACGACCCAGGGCCCCGGCGACGCGCAGCGGTTCGAGCGGCTGGCGGCGGCCTGGCTGGCCGGCACGCGCGAGGCATTCCTGGCGGGCTATGGACGCGCCACGGTCGACTCCGGCATCTTCCCGTCGCTCGAGGCGGCCCGGCCGCTGCTGGCGCTGCTGGAGCTCGAGAAGGCGACGTACGAATTGCGATACGAGCTCGCGAATCGGCCCGGGTGGGCGGGGATCCCGTTGCAGGGGATCCTGGCGTTCCTTTTGCCAGCGTAACGAGGAGGCGGACATGGACAAGGTAGACATGATGCTCGAGCCGATCCGGGCGTCGCTGGTTCAGCTCGGCGCGTTCGCCCCGAGGCTGCTGCTCGCCGCGGCCGTGCTGGTCGCCGGCTGGCTGATTGCCAAGGCGGTCCGCTTCGCGGTGATCAGGGCGCTGCGCGCGGTCAATTTCAACGTCGTGACGGAGCGCGCCGGCATCGACGCGTTCCTCGCACAAGGCGGAATGCAGGCAGGCACCGTGGGCGTGTTCGGCACGCTGTCCTGGTGGCTGGTCATGCTCGCGGCGCTGGTGATCGCGTTCAACGGCCTCGGCCTGACCTACGTCACCGACCTTCTCGGCCGCGTGATGCTGTTCGTCCCGAAGCTGGTGGTCGCGCTGGTGATCGTCGCGTTCGGCGCCTATTTCGCGCGTTTCGTCTCGATCGCGGTGGTGGCGTGGTGCAGCGGAACCGGCGTGCGCGACGCGGCCTTCCTCGGGAGGCTGACCCGCATCGCGATCCTCGTCTTCGTCGCCCTGATCGCCCTCGATCAGGTCGAGGTGGGCGGCGAGATCGTCCGGCAAAGCTTCCTGGTCGTGCTGGCCGGGGTCGTGCTCGCGCTTGCGCTCGCGTTCGGGCTCGGTGCGCGCGACCGCGCCGAGGAGCTTCTGGAGCGTTGGTGGCCCCGACGCGACAAGGACGGGAGTCGCCCATGAAGGCCCTGGGTTCGCCCGTAGCAGTCTGGCCGGGGCGGCCCTACCCGTTGGGCGCGACCTGGGACGGCGAAGGCGTCAACTTCGCGCTCTTCTCGGAGGGCGCACTACGCGTCGAACTGTGCGTGTTCGATCGGGATGGCCGCCACGAGCTGGGGCGCGTCGAACTGGACGAGTGCACCGAGCACGTCTGGCACGGCTACCTGCCGCAGGCGCGCCCCGGCCTCACCTACGGCTACCGCGTGCATGGGCCCTACGATCCCGCGCACGGACTGCGTTTCAATCCGCACAAACTGCTGCTGGATCCCTACGCCAAGGCGATCGTCGGTACCGTGCGCTGGCACGACTCGCTGTTCGGCTACACGGCCGGTGATCCGCGCGAGGACCTCTCCTTCGACCGGCGAGACAGCGCGCCGTTCATGCCCAAGGCGCGCGTCGTCGAAACCGCGTTCAGCTGGGGCGACGACAGGCGCCCCGACGTCCCCTGGAACGAGACGGTCATCTACGAACTGAACGTGCGCGGATTCACGATGCGCCACGACGAAGTGCCGGAGCCGCTTCGCGGCACCTTTGCCGCTCTCACCTGCCGGCCGGTGATCGACCACCTGAAGCGGCTCGGCGTGACGACCGTCGAGTTGATGCCGGTGCACGCGTTCATCGACGAGCGGCGACTCGTCGACGCGGGCCTTCGCAACTACTGGGGCTACAACACGCTGAGCTTCTTCGCCCCGGAGCGGCGCTACAGCGCGTCGGGGGAGGTCCACGAGTTCAAGACGATGGTCAAGGCGCTGCACTCGGCCGGCATCGAGGTCATCATCGACGTGGTCTACAACCACACCTGCGAAGGCAACCATCTCGGCCCCACGCTGAGCCTGCGCGGCGTCGACAACGCCTCCTACTACCGGCTCGATCCGGAGAATCCGCGCCTGTACACCGACTTCACCGGCTGCGGAAACACGGTGAACCTGCTGCACCCGCGCACGCTGCAACTGGTGATGGACTCGCTGCGCTACTGGGCCGAGGAGATGCACGTCGACGGATTTCGCTTCGACCTCGCGCCGGCGCTCGCGCGCGCGGGCTCGGGTTCGAACGACTGGGGCGCGTTCTTCGACGTGATCCGCCAGGCCCCGATCATGAACCGGGTCAAGCTCATTGCCGAGCCCTGGGACATCGGCAGCGGCGGCTACCAGGTCGGCAACTTCCCGGCGGGTTGGGCCGAGTGGAACGACCGCTACCGCGACGGCATGCGCGCCTACTGGAAGGGCGACGGCGGACTGATCGGCGAGTTCGCGCGGCGACTGACCGGCTCGAGCGACCTGTACGGCCGCTCGGGGCGGCGCCCGCATGCGAGCATCAACTACGTCACTTCGCACGACGGCTTCACGCTGGCCGACCTGGTTTCGTACAACGACCGCCACAACGAGGCCAACGGCGAGGCCGGCGCCGACGGCCACGAAAACAACCTGTCGTGGAACTGCGGCGTCGAGGGCCCCACCGACGACCCACGAGTCCGCGCGTTGCGCGCGCGCCAGCAGCGCAACTTGCTCGCGACCTTGTTGCTGTCCCAGGGCGTACCGATGCTGCTCGCCGGCGACGAGATCGGGCGCACCCAACGGGGCAACAACAACGCCTACTGCCAGGACAACGACCTGTCATGGATCGACTGGGAGGTCGACGCAGAGGGCGAGTCGCTGCTCGCCTTCACGCGCAGGCTGGTGCGGCTGCGCAGCGAGCACCCGGTGTTCCGTCGTCGGGATTTCTTCCAGGGCCGGCCGCTGCGCGGCGGCGGAGTCAAGGACATCCTGTGGCTGCGGCCCGACGGCGCCGAAATGAGCGACGACGAATGGGCCCGCGCGCAAGCGCGCTGCCTCGCGGTCTACCTTGCCGGCGCGGGACTCCAGGAAGTCGATCGCCGCGGTCGCCCGGTGCAAGACGACGACTTCCTGATGCTGTTCAACGCACATCATGAGGAGATGGCGTTCGTGCTGCCCGCATTGGGCGGCGGACCATGGCAATGCGTGCTGGACACGACGTGGGTCGATTGCCCCGGAGCGCAATACGAGGACGGCGCCGCGTACGCGCTGCACGGACGCTCGCTCGCGCTTCTGACGCGAACCGCCGCGCATTCATGAGACGTTCGCACGCCATGCCGTTCGGCGCGTCACTGCGCGCCGATGGCGGCGTGCGCTTCCGCCTCTGGGCGCCGGCGCGCCAAGGCGTCGAAATCGAGCTGCTGCGGCGGGTCGCGGGCACGCATGCGCGATCCGGCGCATCGACCGAGGTCGCCGCACGCGTGGCGATGGCCCGCTCGCCCGGCGGCTGGCACGAAGCGGTCGTGCAGGAGGCGGCGGCCGGCTCGCTCTATCGCTTCCGCCTCGGCGAAGACCTCGCCGTGCCAGACCCGGCGTCGAGGTTCAATCCGCTCGACGTGCACGGCCCGAGCGAGGTGGTCGACCCGCTCGCGTACCGCTGGAGCGACGCGACCTGGACCGGCCGGCCATGGCACGAGGCGGTGGTCTACGAGTTGCATGTCGGCGCCTTCACCCCGGCCGGCACGTTCGAAGCGGCTCGCCGCCGACTCGCCGAACTGGCCGCGCTGGGGATCACCGCCATCGAACTGATGCCGGTGGCCGACTTCCCCGGCATGCGCAACTGGGGCTACGACGGCGTGCTGCCCTATGCGCCCGATGCGTCGTACGGCCGGCCCGAGGACCTGAAGCGCTTCGTGGCAACGGCTCACGGGCTCGGCGTCATGGTGCTGCTCGATGTCGTCGACAACCACTTCGGGC
The DNA here is from genome assembly GCA_937872345.1 of uncultured Burkholderiales bacterium. GTDB lineage: Bacteria > Pseudomonadota > Gammaproteobacteria > Burkholderiales > Burkholderiaceae_E > Zeimonas. Next base: position 11,811 of record CALMSQ010000053.1, read on the forward strand.
CCGAGGGAAACTACCTGAACGCCTACGCGCCGCAGTTCTTCGATCGTTCGCGCGCGACCCCGTGGGGCGCGGCGATCGACTTCGACGGACCGTCGAGCGCGACCGTGCGCGACTTCTTCATCCACAACGCGCTGTTCTGGGTCTGCGAGTACGGCTTCGACGGGCTGCGCATCGACGCGGTTCACGCCATCGAAGACCGCTCGTCCCCGGACATCGTCGAGTCGATCGCGCGGGCTCTTCGCGACGGGCCGGGTCGCGAGCGATACATCCACGTCGTGCTCGAGAACGATCGGAACGAGGCGCGCTACCTGGCACGGGAGATTTCCGACACGGGTGCCGACCGGCCGCGCCAGGCCGACGCCCAGTGGAACGACGACGTCCACCACGCGCTCCACGTGCTGCTGACCGGCGAAACCGACGGCTACTACGTCGACTATGCCGACGCTCCGGTCGAGCGTCTCGGGCGCGCGCTCGCGGAAGGATTCGCCTACCAGGGCGAGGCCTCGTCGTTTCGTGCAGGCGCTCGCCGCGGCGAGCCGAGCGCCCACCTGCCGCCGGCGGCCTTCGTCGCGTTCCTCCAGACCCACGACCAGATCGGCAATCGCGCATTCGGCGAGCGCATCGACGCCATCGCCGATCCGGCGCTGATGACGGCGGCGCTGGCCTGCGTGCTGCTCGGTCCGCAGGTTCCGATGCTCTTCATGGGCGAAGAGTTCGCGGCGTCGTCGCCGTTCCGGTTCTTCTGCGACTTCGGGCCCGGGTTGGCGGAAGCGGTGCGCAACGGGCGGCGCGAGGAGTTCAGTCGATTCGACGCGTATCGCGATCTTGCCGCCCGCGAGTCGATTCCGGATCCGAATGCGACCGCCACGTTCGCGGCGTCGAAGCTGCACTGGGGCGAACGCGACGCGTCGCCCCACCGGGAACGACTGGCGCTGGTGCGACGCCTGCTTCAGGTGCGCCGCGCGCTGACTCCAAGGCTCGGCCGGATCGGGCGCGGCGGACGCTGGAGGGCAGTGCATGGGGCAAGCGGCAAGTCGGCCGACCCGAGCGCTGCGCGGGCGCTGAGCGTGCGCTGGGACGTCGAAGGCGGCGCGGCCGAGTCAATGACGCTGCACGTCAACTTCGGGGCGACTCCGGTCGAGGTGGACACCCGCGACAGCGCGAAAATCGCGTTCTCGCACGCGCTCGCGCGCGGCGGGAGGCCCCGCGGCCGCCGCGCGCTCGCGCGAGGTGGCGTGCTGTTCGTGCTGGAGCGCGAGGATGGCTGAACCGACCGGCCGGCAGCGCCTCGAGTGGCTGGCCGCAGCGTTCGGCGTCGAACCGGGCTTCGAGGACATCTGGGGGCGCCGCCACGAAGTGCCGGATGCGGGACTGCGCGCGCTGCTGGACCAGTTGGGCGTCCCGGCCGACAGCGACGCCGACATCGACCGCGGGCTCGCTCGGGCACACGTGCGCTACTGGCGCAGCCTGGCCGAGCCGGTGGTGGTGCTGACGCTGCCGGCTGCGACGCTCGCGGTGACGCTTCGACTCCCGAGTCGGGGCTCCGGCGCGCGCGTGGCGTGGCGGCTCGTCCCCGAGACCGGCGAGCCGAGCCAGGGGGACGCCGAGGTCGACGCGATGGCGCTAAGGGAGCGCAGCGAGGTGGAGGGCGTTGCGCACGAATCGCGCACGCTGGCCATCGATGCGGCGCTCGCTCCCGGCTATCACCGACTCGAGCTGCGAACTGACGACACCGAAGCCTCGGTGCTGGTGATCGCGGCGCCGCCGCACTGCTTCCAGCCGTCGTCGCTCGCGCAAGGCACTCGCATGTGGGGCTGGGCCGTCCAGCTCTACGGGCTGCGTTCAGCGCGCAATTGGGGCGTCGGAGACTTCGGCGACCTGCTCGCGCTCGTCGACGTGGCAGCCGCGCGCGGCGCGAGCGCGATTGGCCTCAATCCGCTGCACGCGCGCTTTCCGCACAATCCCGCCCACGCCAGCCCCTACGCCCCGTCGTCGCGCCTCTGGCTCGACGTGCTGGCGATCGACGTCGAGTCGGTCGACGACTTCGCGCAAGCCGACGCCGTACGCGCGAAAGTGCAGTCGGATGCATTTCGCGCAAGGCTGCAGCGATTGCGAAATGCCGAGCTCGTCGACTACGAAGGGGTGTCGAGCGCGAAGCACGAGGCGCTGCGCGACCTTTACACGCACTTCCGGCAAGCGCACCTCGAGCGGGACACGCCCCGGGCGACCGCGTTCCGCGCGTTCCAGTCGGCCGGCGGCGCCGCGCTGCGGCGCCATGCGCTTTTCGAGGCGCTACAGGAGCGCTTCCACGCCGCCGACCCGTCGATCTGGGGTTGGCCGGTCTGGCCGGAGCCGTGGCGCGACCCCTCGGGCGATCCGGTCGCGCAATTCGAAGCCGGGGCGATCGAACGCATCGAATACTACGAATACCTGCAGTGGCAGGCGGCGCGCCAACTCGCGCGTGCGGCGGCGCGCTGCCGAGAGCGCGGCATGGCGATCGGGCTCTATCTCGATCTTGCCGTGTCCGTGGACCGCGCGGGCTCCGATTGCTGGTCGTTCGGCAGCTGCTTCGCGGCGTCGGCCAGCGTCGGCGCTCCGCCCGATGATTTCAATCTGTCGGGACAGGACTGGGGGCTGCCGCCGCTGATCCCCGAAGCATTGCGCGCCTGCGGCCACGAGCCGTTCATCCTGGCGCTGCGCGCCAACATGCGGCATGCGGGCGCGCTTCGCATCGACCACGTGATGGGACTGATGCGGCTGTACTGGATCGCGCCCGGTGCCAGCGCCCGCCAAGGCGGCTACGTCCGCTACCCGCTCCACGAACTGCTCGCCATAGTCGCGCTGGAAAGCCATCGCAACCGCTGCCTGGTGGTCGGCGAGGACCTCGGCACCGTGCCCGACGCAGTACGCGCCGCGCTGGTCGATGCGCGCGTGCTGTCGTACCGGCTGCTCTATTTCGAGCGCGACCGATCGGGCGCGTTCAAGCCGTCGGCCGCGTATCCGCACGATGCGCTGGTCTGCGTCGGGACGCACGACCTTCCGACGCTGGCCGGGTGGTGGACCGGCCGCGACCTGCAACTGCGCCGCGAGCTCGGACTGTTCCCCGACGATGCCGCCCATGCGGCGCAGGTCCGGGAGCGTGCGTCCGATCGCGCGCGCCTGCTCGCCGCGCTGGCGAGCGACGGCAGGCTCTCCCCCGATGCCGACCTGGCGGCGCTCGCGCAGGGTCCCCTCACGGCCGGGCTCGTGGAAGCCGCCCACCTCTTTCTCGCGCGCAGCCCCGCGCGTTTGATGATGGTGCAACCCGAGGACTGGCTCGGAGTGACCGAGCAGAACAATCTTCCCGGCACCACCGACCAGCACCCGAACTGGCGCCGGAAGCTGCCGCTGACGGTCGACGAGCTCGCGTCGGATCCGGCGGGAGGGCGCCTGGCCGTGGCGCTGGTGGCCGAGCGCGAGAGCCCGCGTGCGGTGCACGCCGCCGACGAGCCGGCACAGGCGCGGATCCCGCGTTCGACCTACCGGCTGCAGCTGAACCGCGATTTCGGCCTGCCCGACGCGTTGCGCGTGCTGCCGTACCTCGACCGGCTCGGGGTGGGGGATCTGTATTGCTCGCCGGTGTTGCGCGCGCGGCCGGGCAGCAGGCACGGCTACGACATCATCGATCATCGGTCGATCAATCCGGAGATCGGCGGAGAAGCTGCCTTCGATGCGCTGTCCGCCGCATTGCGCAAGCGCGGCATGGGTGTGCTGTTCGACATGGTGCCGAACCACATGGGCGTGCTGGGCGGCGACAACGAATGGTGGATGGACCTGCTCGAGCACGGCCCTTCGTCCCCGTACGCGCACTTCTTCGACATCGACTGGCACCCGGTCAACAGCGATCTCGACGGCAAGGTGCTCGTGCCGCTGCTCGGCGACCACTACGGACTGGCACTCGAGCGCGGCGAGCTCGCGCTCCGGTTCGAGCCCGTAACCGGCGGTTTCGTGGTCGGCTACCACGAGCACCGCCTGCCGATCGACCCGCGCGAGGCGACGGCGCTGCTGGAGCGCGCGCAGGCGCAACTGGCCGCCGCGGCGCGCCCCGAGCTGCGCGACGAGTTCGCCGCGCTGGCGCGCGCCTTCGCGAACCTGCCGCCGCGAGAGGCGGCGGGCGAAGAGCGTGCCATCGAGCGCGCCCGCGACACCGGCGTGTACAAGCGGCAATTGGCCCGGCTTGCCGCCGGGCATCCGGCGATTCGCGCGGCCATCGATGCCGCAGTCGAGGCGCTCAACGGCCGCTCGGCGACCGCGCGCAACGCGCTGCACGAACTCCTCGAGCGCCAGGCGTGGCGACTGGCGTACTGGCGCGTCGCTTCGGACGAGATCAATTACCGGCGCTTCTTCGACATCAATGAGCTGGCCGCCCTGCGCATCGAGGACGAGAGTGTGTTCGAGGCCACGCACGGCCTGGTGCTCGATCTGGCCGCGTCAGGACGCATCGACGGGCTTCGCATCGACCATCCCGATGGCCTGTTCGACCCCGGCGAGTACTTCGAGCGGCTGCAACTCGGCTATGCCCGCCGCATCGGCGCGGCGATGCACACCACCGACCGACGTCCACCACGGCCGTTGTACGTCGTGGCGGAGAAGATCGCCGCAGCGCACGAGCGCGTGCCGGAACGGTGGGCGATCCACGGCACCACCGGCTACCGGTTCGGCGCGGTCACGAATGGCCTGTTCGTCGACGCGACTGCCAAGGGCCGGATCGACCGGACCTGGCGCGCATTCAGCGGCGAGCGAGCCAGCTTCGAGGAGGTGGCATACACAGGCAAGCAGCTGATCATGCGCGATGCGCTCGCCTCGGAGCTCAGCGTGCTCGCCGCGGAACTGCTGCGGATCGCGCGCTCCGACCGCCGCACCCGCGACTACACCTACAGCACGCTGCGTCGCGCGCTGGCCGAGGTGGCCGCGGGCATGCCGGTCTATCGAACCTATCTCACCGATCGCGCATCGAAGCAGGATCGGCGCTACATCCACTGGGCGGTCGGCCGCGCGATCCGGCACAGCCGCGCCGTCGACACGACGATCTTCGGCTTCGTGCGAGACGCGCTTCTGGGCCGCGCGCCGCCGGGAAGTTCGCCCACGCTGCGCACGAGGACGCGCCGGTTCGCGCGACGCTTCCAGCAGTTCACGTCGCCGGTCGCTGCGAAGGGCGTCGAGGACACCGCGCTGTACCGGTTCAACCGGCTGGTCTCGCTGAACGAGGTGGGCAGCGACCCCGACGCGTTCGGCATCTCGATCAGGGCCTTCCACGCGGCCAACCTGGATCGCGCGGCCCGCTGGCCGCACACGATGCTCGCCACCTCGACGCACGACAACAAGCGCTCGGAGGACGTGCGCGCGCGCATCGACGTGATCTCCGAAATGCCCGCGGCGTGGCGGCTCCTGCTTCGACGCTGGCGGCTGATGAACCGAAGCCGGCGAAGTTCGGTCAGCGGCGAGCCGGCACCGACGGCCAACGACGAGTACCTCCTGTACCAGATCCTGCTCGGCACGTGTCGAACCGAAGAGTGGACCCGGGACGACGCAGGCCAGTCGCTGGCCGCCTACGCTGGCCGCGTCGAGCGCTACATGCTGAAGGCGGCGCGCGAATCCAGGACGAACACCAGCTGGATCAGTCCCGATGCGGCCTACGAAGGCGCGTTGTCGGGCTTCGTCCGCGGCATCCTCGCGCCCAGCGCGTCCAACCCGTTCCTCGACGATCTGCGCGAGCAGGTCGAAGCGGTTCGCTGGTTCGGGGCACTGAACAGCCTGGCGATGGTGGCGATCAAGTACACGGCGCCGGGCGTGCCGGACCTCTACCAGGGCAACGAGTGCTTCGACTTCAGCCTCGTCGACCCGGACAACCGTCATCCGGTCGACTTCGAGCGGCGCGCTGCATTGCTCGATGCGATCGAGCGGCGCGTGCGCGACGAAGGGCTCGAGCCGGTCGCGGCGTCGCTGTCTCGCGATCCACGCACCGACGAAGCCAAGCTGTTCGTGACCTGGAGGCTCATGCAGATGCGGCGCACCCACGCGGCGCTGTTCCGCGACGGCGACTACCTGCCGCTCGAAGCGGCCGGCGAGAAGGCCTCGCACCTGGTCGCCTATGGCCGTCGCACCGACTCCGTGACGGTCGTCACGGTCGCGTCGCGCCTGTTCGCCAGGCTCCTGGGGACTCCGAACAGATTGCCGGAAGGCGCCGAAGTGTGGAGCGACGCGCGCATCGTGCTCGGCGAGTTCGGCGTCGAAGGCGAACTCGTCGACCAGTTGACGGGACGGACGATACGCGTGGCAGAGGGCGCGCTGGCCGTCGAAGACGCCCTGTCGGGTTTCCCCGCAGCGGTGCTTCTGGGCCAGCGTCGGACCTGAAGCCGCCGCCGCCTGGCGGTCGGCGAGGGTCTCGACACCGTTCCCGGCGCGGTGCGCGAGGCGCTGGACTCGATCGCTAGCCACGACCTGCCGACGCCGCGGGCGAGCGCCTGGCGGCGGTGCTCGCGGCCGGGCGGGATCGACCGGTCCGCTATTGAGGGAGCCCCTCGCGCAGCAGGCGCTCGAAGAAGGCCGGGCCAGCGTCGCCCAACGCGACGTAGTGACGGTACGACTTGACCGCGAAAACAGCCGGATTCATTTCATACAGCAGGATCGAAATTTCCTCGGCAGCGGCGAAACCGGCCGGGTCCCAGGCCGCCAGGATCTCGCCCCGCAGCGCCTGCGGCATCGCGAGCAGTTGCACGACCGCCGCGATGTACTCGCTCGCCGCAGGCCGTCGTTCGGCCGGGGCGCTGAAGTGGGTGGCCGCCACCGCGTGGGCAAGCTCGTGGGCGACGAAGCTCTGCCAGAGTTCGCGGCTCATCGGCAGGCCGAACGCGGGGGCATGCGCACGCGAGGCTGCGACGGCCGCCTCGTAGCCGATGAGTTCGACCAGGCCGGCGCCGGCGTCGTATCGCCCGAGCGGTTGCGGCGCGTCGTCCTGCCCGGGCCCTGCGAGGGGCCGGATCTCGAGCGATCCGGAAAACGACAGGCCCGCTTCCTTCAGGGCATCCAGCGCCGAGGTCGCGGCGGCGCAGATGCGCTCGCTCTCCGGCGCGCTCCATCCCGTCGTCGTCACCCGGCCTCCCGGGCAGCGAACCGTCTCGCCCGCAGCCGGGGCCGCGACGACGACCAGCGCTACCCATGCAACGACAACCGCAAGCCGCATCGTCGGCACTCCTGTGGTTCGGCGCGAGTGTGCCGCAACGTTCGGCCCGCGTTCATCGAGCCGCGCGAATCTGGTGCGCGCGATGCTCAGCGGCTCGAAGCGGCACCGGGCGCCGCGACTCAGGGCACGAGCAGGATCGCGCCGGTCGTCGCGCGCCCCTCGGCCGCCCGGTGCGCGGCCTGCGCCTCGTCGAGCGAAAAGCGCGCGCCGATCGTCGCCCGCACGTGGCCGGCCGCGATCGCCGCGAACACGTCGGCGGCATTGGCGCGAAACGTGGTCACGTCGGCATTGTGCGGAAACACCGACGGACGCGTGAGGAACAGGCAGCCCTTCTTGTTCAGCACCTCGGGCTCGATCGCCGGCGCCGGCCCCGACGCGCCGCCATAGACGACGACGAGCCCGAACGGCGCGGCGCAGTCGAGCGACTTCAGGAAGGTGGCGCGGCCCACCGAGTCGTAGACGACGCGCGCCTTTCTCCCGCCGGTCGCCTGCAGCAGCGCCTGCGGCCAGTCGTCGCGCGAGTAGTCGATCGCGGCGTCGCAACCGGCCGCGCGCGCGACCTCGCACTTGGCCGGCGAGCCGGCCGTGCCCACGACGAAGGCGCCGAGCGCCTTCGCCCAGCGAACCAGGATCTGCCCGACGCCGCCAGCTGCCGCATGCACCAGCAGCACGTCGCCGGGCTGCACGGCGTGCGTCTTCTTCAGCAGGTACTGCGCGGTCATCGCCTTGAAGAACAGCGCCGCGGCGTCCTCGTCGGAGACCGCGGCCGGCAACGCGACCAGCCGTTCGGCCGGCACGTTGCGGCGATCGGCGTAGGCGCCGATGCCGGCGTTCATGTAGACGACGCGATCTCCGGGACGCAGGTCGCGCACGCCGGCACCCACCGCCTCGACCACGCCCGCGGCCTCGTGCCCGAGGCCGGTCGGCAACGGCAGCGGGTACACGCCGCTGCGCTGGTAGACGTCGATGAAGTTGAAGCCGATCGCCGTCTGGCGCACGCGCGCCTGGCCTTCGCCGGGGTCGGGCAGGTCTGCCTGTTCGATCCGCATGACCTCGGGCGGGCCGAATTCGCGGAGCCTGACGGCGCGGGACATCGTCATCTCGGACTTC
>CALMSQ010000054.1:0-3253 GCA_937872345.1 uncultured Burkholderiales bacterium
ACCACCGAGACCCAGCGCAGCGCCCCGTCGACCTCGAGCGGCCACAGCAGGTCTTCGCCGACGCGGCGCGGCTCGAGTCCGCTCGCGTCGAACGGGATCGCTGCCGGCTCGAAGGCCGGCGCGCCCATGTCGACGGTGACGCGGCCGTCGTCCTCGACACGCGGCTCGATCACGCCGCCCGTGGTCTCGACGCGGATCGCGCGCTTGTCGGTGAGGCCCTGCTCGCGCACGAAGCGCACGAAGCAGCGCGCGCCGTTGCCGCACTGCTCGACCTCGCCGCCGTCGGCGTTGAAGATCCGGTAGCGAAAGTCCACGTCGGGACGGCGCGCGGGCTCGACCAGCAGCAGCTGGTCGGCGCCGACGCCGAAGTGCCGATCGGCGAGCCAGCGCCATTGGGCGGGCGACAGCTGCACCGACTGGCGCACGCCGTCGATCACGACGAAGTCGTTGCCGGCACCGTGCATCTTCGTGAAGCGCAGTTTCATCCGGCGATTATCACCGATACGGCTTCGCCTCGCCGGGCGGCCGCGTCTTGAAGCGCTTGTGGCTCCACAGGTACTGCGCCGGCATCTCGAGCACGCGCTCCTCGATGAACGCGTTCATTCGCCGCGTCGCCGCCGCCAGGTCGTCGCCGGGGAAGTCCTGCCAGGCCGGGTAGAAGCGCGCGACGTAGCCGTCGTCGGCCATCGTGGTGACCAGCGGCACGACGACGGCCCCGGTGATGCGCGCCAGTCGCGCGACCGACGTCACCGTCGCGGCGGGAACGCCGAAGAACGGCACGAACACCGCGTCGCGGGCACCGAGGTCCATGTCGGGCAGGAAGTAGAACGGCAGCCCATCGCGCAGCGCCTTCACCGCGGGGCGCAGGCCTTCGGTGCGCAGCAGCAGGCGCCCGTTGTTGAAGCGCATTCGGCCCTGCGTCATTGCCTCGGTGAGCGCGCGGCTCTTCTGCGCCGCGTACATCGACGCGCACTGCGCCTCGAGCGAAAGCCGGATGCCGCCGGCGTCCAGTCCGACGAAGTGCGGCGCGAGCACGATCACCGGCCGCCCGCGATGCGGCTCGAAGTGCTCGATGCCCTCGAGCCGGCACAACCGCCGGATTCGCTCCGGGGCGCCGTACCAGAAGATGAACCGGTCGAAGAAGCTGCGCATGAAATAGCGGAAGTGCCCGCGCGCCACGGCGCGGCGCTGCGCCTCGCTCCAGTGCGGAAAGCACAGCCGCAGGTTGACCCGCGCGACGCGCCGCCGCGGCACCGCCAGGACCCACGCCAGCGATCCGGCGAACTCGCCGAGCCGACGCACCACGGGGTACGGCAGCCGCGACACGGCGCGCATCAGCAGCAACGCGAACCTGACGACCGATTCCGACATCGACCCCTCAGTCGGGCGCGCCCGCCGCGGCGGGTCGCTTGTATCGGTTGTAGCCCCACAGGTACTGGGCCGGGAAGCGCCGGATCAGGGCCTCCATGCGGGCATTCAGCGCCTCGGGGGTCGGCGTCTCGTCCATGCGCTCCAGGTGCAGGCGCCATCCGCGGGCACCGGGCAGCCGCTCGCCGACGGCCAGCACGACCCGCGCGCCGGGTTGTTCGGCCAGGCGTTGCGGCAGGGTCATCGTCCACGCCGGCCGGCCGAAGAACGGCGCCCACCGACCCTCGCCGGCACCCGGCACCTGGTCGGGCAGCAGCCCGACCGCCTCGCCGGCGCGCAGCGCGCGCAGCATCGCGCGCACGCCTGCGAGCGTCGCCGGCACCGCGCGCATCGAGCCGGTGCTGCGAGAGAACTCGACCAGTGGTCGCAACCAGGCCTTTCTCGGCGGCCGGTAGAGCACGGTGATCGGCGCGCGGCTCGCGTAGAACCGCGCAGTGACCTCGAAGGCGCCCAGGTGCGGCGTGAGGAACACGATCCCGCCGCCGGCCTCGGCCGCCTCGAGCACAGCCAGGTCGTCGCAGACGACGTGCCGGGCGAGTTCGGCCGGCTCGTGGCGCCAGACGAAGGGCAGTTCGCCGACCATGCGGCCGGCTTCGGCCGCCGCGCGCCAGGCGTGCGCCATCGAGGCGTAGCCGGCGGTGCGCAGGTTGTCGCGCAACTTGCGTCGATACCCGCTCGACAGAAGGCACACCGCGACGCCGAGCGCGGCGCCGGCCGCGCGCAGCACGCGCAGTGGGAGAACGCCGAGCAGCCGCATGACCGCCACCAGCGCGCTGTCGCGCTGCTCGACGACGGGATCGGGACGTTCGGTTTCGAGGGGCATCGGCCTGGACCACGCGCCAACCGGCGCCGGACGACCAGGTCCGGAAGCATGGGGCGCGGCGCGAGTCTATGCGATCCGGGACGGTTCGTGTCGCGGGCCGGCCTGGCACGACGTCGCCGACATATAATCCGGGCGCCCCCCCTTTCCGGCGAAGCGATCGGGTTCGACGGCGACCCCGGGCCGCCCTGACAGGAGAAAAGCGTTGGCCAACGAATTTCTGTTCACCTCCGAATCGGTCTCGGAAGGTCACCCGGACAAGGTCGCCGACCAGATCTCGGACGCCATCCTCGACGCGATCCTCGCGCAGGACAAGTACTCGCGCGTGGCGGCCGAGACACTGTGCAATACCGGCCTGGTCGTCCTCGCTGGCGAGATCACCACGCAGGCGAACGTCGACTACATCCACGTCGCGCGCGACACGCTCAAGCGCATCGGCTACGACAACACCGACTACGGGATCGACTACCGCGGCTGCGCGGTGCTGGTCGCCTACGACAAGCAGTCGCCCGACATCGCGCAGGGGGTCAATGCGGCGGGCGACGACAACCTCGACCAGGGCGCCGGCGACCAGGGCCTGATGTTCGGGTACGCGTGCGACGAAACCCCTGACCTGATGCCGGCGGCGATCTACTACGCGCATCGCCTGGTCGAGCGCCAGTCGCAGCTGCGCAAGAGCGGCACGCTCCCGTGGCTGCGGCCCGACGCCAAGTCGCAGGTCACGCTGCGCTACGTCGGCGGCCGGCCGGTTGCCGCCGACACCGTGGTCATCTCGACCCAGCATGCGCCCGAGATGACCCAGCAGCAGATCCGCGAAGCGGTGATCGAGCACATCATCAAGCCGGTGATCCCCCCCGAGCTGCGCAAGGGCGAGGTGCGCTACCTGGTCAACCCGACCGGCCGCTTCGTCATTGGCGGCCCGCAGGGCGACTGCGGCCTGACCGGCCGCAAGATCATCGTCGACACCTACGGCGGAGCCGCCCCCCACGGCGGCGGCGCGTTCTC
>CALMSQ010000055.1:0-3792 GCA_937872345.1 uncultured Burkholderiales bacterium
CCGACGGTAGCCTGCTGCGCATGGCCGATGCCGAACATCCAGGGATGCGGGACCGCGAGGCCGCGGTCGCGATTCGCCTGCTCGTGAGCAGCGGCCAGTCGCCGTTGCGCATCGTCCCGGTGGCCAAGGAGTGCCTGACCATCGGCCGGCGGCCCTACAACGACATTTCGCTGGACGACCTGACCGTCAGCGGCGAGCACGCGCTGGTGCGCACCCGCGGCACCGAGAGCGTGGTGCACGACCTCGACAGTCGCAACGGTACGCTGGTCAACGGCATGGCCATCAAGCAGCGGGTGCTCTGCGACGGAGACGTGATCGACATCGGCATCTATCGCCTGCGCTACGTGCTCGACCGCGCGGCGCTCGCCGAGATCCCGCTTCCCGAGGTGCGCCAGCCCTCGGCGTTCGTCGACTTTCTCAGTGGGCCGCTGGCAGGCACCTCGCAGCGTCTGGACCGGGCGATCACGCGCCTGGCCGGCCATGCCGAGCAGGTCGCGGTGATTTCTCGCCGCAAGGGCAGGTTCTACATCACCCACCTCGAGGGATTGACCGTTCCGCAGGTCAACGGCGAGGAGATCGGCCTGACCGCGCGACCAGTCGACGACGGCGACCTCATCGAGCTGGCAGGCGTGATGCTGCGCTTCCGGCTCGGCGGCTGAGCCGCCGGGCGGGAGGGGTCGGCGATGTCCCCGCTGCAGAGATCCCGGTTCTGGCGCGCGATGGCCGGCCTCGTGGTCGTCTTCGCGTTCTCCGCCGCCGACCTCGGCGCGTTTCGCGCGTCCGGCCTGTCGGCGCTCGATCGCGAGCTCTACGACGGGCGCCAGCGCCTGGCCGCGCCGGTGCTCGACGACCGCATCGTCATCGTCGACATCGACGAGCGAAGCCTCGCCGAACAGGGCCGCTGGCCGTGGGACCGGGGGAAGATCGCGGCCCTGACCAAGGCGCTCGTCGACCGGGGCGGCGCGGCGGTGGTGGGCTTCGACGTCGTCTTCGCCGAACGCCAGGCCGGCACCGAGGACGACGCGCGGCTGGCGCAGGCGCTCGCCGACCGGCCCGTGGTGCTGGGCTACTACTTCAGCAGCGATCGCGAGGGCCGCACCAGCGGCGCGCTGCCCGCGCCGCTCTACGACGGCGACGCCGCGCGCGAGCTCGCGCCGCGGATCACGCACGCCAACGGTTTCGGCGCCAACCTGGGCGAGTTGCAGCGCGCGGCGCGTGACTCCGGATTCTTCAATCCGTTCCTCGGCGGCGGCCTCGATCCCGACGGCGTGATCCGCGCGCTGCCGCTGCTGGCCGGCTACCACGGGGCGGTCTACGATTCGCTGGCGGTCGCCGTGATGCGTGAGTACCTGGGCAATGCGTCGCTCGCGGTGCAGGGCGACCGGCTCGCGCTCGACGGCACGCGCGGGCGCGTCGAGCTGCCGATTTCGGCCGGCTTCACCGCGATGGTGCCGCTGGCCGGGCGCGGCGGCCCTGGCGGCGGGCGCTTTCGCTACCTGTCGGCGACCGACGTGCTCGAAGGCCGCGTCGACTGGAGCCTTCTGCGCGATCGCATCGTCCTCGTCGGCACCACCGCGCCGGGCCAGACCGACCTGCGGGCGACGCCGGTCAGCGAGGTTTTCCCGGGCGTCGAGATCCACGCGTCGCTGATCTCCGGGGCGCTCGACGGTCGCGTCAAGCAGCGTCCGGTGGAGGCGCCGGCCATCGGCGCCCTCGCCACGCTGGTGGTGGCGGGGCTGCTCGCACTGATCCTGCCGGCGATGGGGGCTGTCGGGGCGGTACTGGCGGCGGTGGTCGGCGCGATGACGCTTGCCGGCCTCAATGCGATCGCCTACTCGAACCTGGGCCAGGTGCTGCCACTGGCCGCCTCGCTTGCAGCGGTGCTGGTCCTCGGGCTGTTCAACCTGACCGCGGGATGGTTTGCCGAGGGCAGGGCGCGCCGCGCGATGGTCGCGCTGTTCGGCGAGTACGTCTCGCCGGAACTCGTCGAGCAGATGGCGCGCGACCCGTTCAGCTACCGGATCGCTCGCAGCACGAACCGGGAGTTGACGATCCTGTTCGCCGACATCCGGGGCTTCACCCGGATCGCCGAGACGATGGAGCCGGAGGCGCTGCGCGAATACATCAACGCGTTCCTGACGGGGATGACCGGCATCATCCACGCGCACCGTGGCACGGTCGACAAGTACATCGGCGACGCCGTGATGGCGTTCTGGGGCGCGCCGGTCGACGACCCGGCGCATGCCGACCATGCGGTGTCGGCTGCGCTCGCGATGCAGGAGGAGGTGCGCCGGATGTCGGAGACGCTGCGCGCGCGGGGCCTGCCGCCGCTCGCGGTGGGAATCGGCATCAATACCGGCGTGGTGCGCGTGGGCGACATGGGATCGAAGCTGCGGCGTGCCTACACGGTCATCGGCGACGCAGTGAACCTCGCTTCGCGCCTCGAGGGCTTGACCAAGCAGTACGAGGTACCGATCATCGTCGGCGAGGGGACGGTCCAGCGTTGCCGCCAGCACGCCTTCTTCGAGCTCGCTCGCGCCACCGTCGCGGGGCGCGCCGAATCGGTCAGGGTGTTCGTGCCCAAGGTCGCGCGCGAGGCGACTGGCGAGGGCGCGGCCACCCTGCCGATGACCGCACCCGACCAGACGCCGACGAACGCCAGGGAAGCCTTGCATGAAGGTACGAGTCCTGGGGTGTAGCGGGGGCATCGGCGCGCGCGCCCGGACCACCTCGTTCCTCGTCGACGACGACGTGCTGCTCGATGCGGGCACCGGGGTCGAGGACCTGTCGGTCGACGAGCTGGCCGCGATCGACCACGTCTTCCTCACGCACTCTCACCTCGACCACATCGCGGCGCTGCCGTTGCTGGTCGACTCGGTCGGCGCGCTGCGGGACAAGCCGATCGTCGTCCACGCGTTGCCCGAGACGATCGCTGCGTTGAAGGCGCACGTGTTCAACTGGGTCATCTGGCCGGACTTCACCGAGATCCCGCACTACGAGCGCCCGTGGATGGTGTTCGAGCCGCTGTCGATCGGCAGTGTCGTCGAGGTGGGGGGACGCTGGGTGCGCAGCCTCGCTGCGAGCCACACCGTGCCGGCGCTCGCGTTTCACGCGTACACCGAGGAGGCGGGCCTCGTCTTCTCCGGCGACACCGGGCCGAACGACGAGTTCTGGCGGCAGGTGAACGGCGTGCCCAACCTGAAGTACCTGATCATCGAGACCGCGTTCTCGAATCGCGAGCAGGACCTGGCGGTCACGGCGAAACACCTGTTCCCGATCCAGCTGGGCCAGGAACTGGCCAAGCTGCAGCGCGAGCCGCAGATCCTGATCACGCACCTCAAGCCGTCCGACCGCGAGACGATCACGCGCGAGATCGAGGCGTGGGCAGGGCGCTTCGCGCCGCGGGTGCTCGAGCGCGGCGACGTGCTGGAGTTGTAGCGGCCGCGCCGGATCTCGGGTGCCGCATCTGGTCAGCTTCCGGGTGACGATTTCCGTCAGGAACTGCTCGGCCGGGGCGTCGGCCGCAGACCCATCCGGAAGCCGCCCAAGCCCAGCGGCCCCCGGCGCGTGACGGACGTCACGGTCTTCGGGCCCGGCAACCGTTCGTCGGCCCGAAGACGCCGATCGCGGTCGGTGGCACGGTGCCTGCAACTGATCTCCCGAGTCGACGAAGTCGGCCCACAACCCCACCATGGAAACGGGAGCTGAAGAGATGAAGATGCGCAAGCAACTGCAGAAGGGTTTCACCCTGATCGAACTGATGATCGTCGTGGCGATCATCGGCATCCTGGC
>CALMSQ010000056.1:0-2823 GCA_937872345.1 uncultured Burkholderiales bacterium
TGGTGGACGTCGGACACCTTCGCGCACGGCTTCATCGCGCTGCCCTGCGCCGCCTGGATGATCTGGCGCCGGCGCGACGACTGGGCGCAGGTCGAGCAGCGCGCGTGGTGGCCGGGGCTGGCGGCAGTGCTCGGCTGCGGCGCGCTGTGGCTGGCCGGCCGCCTGGGCGGGGTCGCGTCGATCGAGGAACTCGCGGCGGTCGCCGCCATCCCGGCGACGCTGCTGCTGCTGGCCGGCCCGTCGATCGTCCGCGCGCTGGCCTTCCCGCTCGCGTTCCTGTTCTTCGCAGTGCCGATCGGCGAGTTCCTCACGCCGATCATGATGGACTACACCGCCGACGCCACGGTGATGGCGCTGCGCTGGTCGGGCGTGCCGGTCTATCGCGAAGGGTTGCACTTCATGGTGCCCACCGGGCGCTGGTCGGTGGTCGAAGCCTGCAGCGGATTGCGCTACCTGATCGCGTCGCTGGCGCTGGGCGTGCTCTACGCGTACCTGCAGTTCCGCACGCTGCGCTACCGGCTGATGTTCATCGCCATGGCGGTCGCCGTGCCGATCGTCGCGAACTGGATCCGCGCTTACATGATCGTGATGCTCGGCCACCTGTCGGGCATGCGTATCGCCACCGGCGTCGATCACCTCGTCTACGGGTGGGTCTTCTTCGGGATCGTGATGGCGGCGATGTTCTGGTTCGGGTCACGCTGGCGCGAGCCGGCGACGGCCGAACCGGCCCCCCCGGCCGAGCCTTCCGGGGGCGGCACGGGCGCGCCCGGAGTCGCGCCAGCCAGTCTGCCCACCCAGGGTGGGGCGGCCCCGCGCCGTCCGGTCGTCATCGCTGCGCTCGTCGCGGCGGCCGCCGTGCTGGCCTGGCGCCCCGTCGCCGGTGCGATGCTGGCGGCGACCCACCCGATCCAGGTCGGCCCCGCCCTGCACGCGGCGCTCGCCGCCTTCCCCGAGGCGCCCGCCCTGCCCTTCGAGCCCGCCTATTTCGACGCGCGCGAAGCAGTGAGGCTGTCGCGCAGCGTCGACGGGCAACCGGTCGACGTGCACGCGTTCTACTACGCGCGCCAGCACGAATCGCAGGAGATGATCCACGCGCGCAACACGCTGGTGAAGCTCGATGACCCCCGGTGGTCGATCCGCTCGAGCGGCAGCGAGTCGACACCGTTCGGCCAGGTCGCCTCCTATCGTCTTGTCAGCCCTGGTGGCGCGATGCTCCTCGTCTGGCACTGGTATGCGGTGGACGGCTGGCAGTCGCCAAGCGCCTATCGCGCGAAGGCCGCCACCGCGTGGTCGCTCGCCACGGGCCACGGCGACCATTCGGTGGCGGTGACGCTGGTCACGCCGATCGGCGACGAAGGCGGCGCTGCCGCGCTGCAGTCCGCGCGCTCGCGCCTCGCGAAGGCCGCCACGGCGCTCGCTCCGGCGGTCGACGCCGCCTCCCGTGGGCGCACCGCGACAGCGGGCGCGCAATGAGAAAGGACCGCCGCATGGACACGGCCCGCGCCCACATCGTCCACGTCGTGCACCGTCTCGACACCGGCGGGATGGAGAACGGGCTTGTCAACCTGGTCAACCGGCTGCCCGCCAGCCGCTTCCGCCACACGATCGTGTCGTTGACCGGCGTCGGCCCGATCGCCGACCGGATCGCCAATCGCGACGTCGAGGTGGTGCGCCTGGACCGGCGACCCGGTCCGCTGTCGCGCGAACTGCCGCGCCTGTGGCGGCTGTTCCGGTCGCTACGCCCGTCGCTGGTGCACACCCGGAACGTCGGCACGCTCGAAGCGCAGATCGCTGCGACATTGGCACGCGTGCCTGCACGGGTTCACGGTGAACACGGCTGGGAGGTGCACGACATCGTCGGCAGCAACCCGTCGCTGTTGCGCACTCGGCGCTGGCTGCGCCGGCTGGTGCACGCGCAAGTCGCCCTGTCCACGCCGACGTTCGAATTCCTTCGCGATCGTGTCGGCGTGCCGCCCGACCGCCTGGTGTCGATCTGCAACGGCGTCGATACCGAGCGGTTCCGCCCGCGCGACCCGGTGCACGAGCCGCCGCGCGACTTCGCCGCACTGGGCGGCCCGGCGTGGCGACCCGACTCGATCGTCGTCGGCTACGTCGGGCGGTTGGCCGACGTCAAGAATCCGCTGCTGCTGGTGCGCGCGTTCGAAGCTCTGGCAGCCCGATTGCGCGCGAGCGACCCTGTGCTCGCCGCGCGCCTGAAGCTGGCGATGATCGGCCACGGCCTGCTGGCCGGCGTGCTGCGCGAGCACCTGCAACATACGCCGCTGCGCGACGCGGTCTGGATGGCTGGCGACCGGCAGGACATCCCGGTGCTGATGCGTGCGTTCGACCTCTACGCGCTGCCGTCGCTCGCCGAGGGCATCAACAATACGCTGCTCGAAGCGATGGCGAGCGGCCTGCCGGTGATCGCCTCCCGGGTCGGCGGCAACGCCGAACTCGTGGTCGACGGCGGCTGCGGTGCGCTGTTCGAATCCGAGGACGCCGCCGGACTCACTGCGGCACTGTCGGCCTACGCGCTCGACCCCGCGCTGCGCGCGCGCCACGGCGCGCAGGCGCGCCAGCGCGCCGTCGGGCGGTTCGGCCTCGACAGGATGGTCGACGCCTACGAGGATCTCTACACCCGGCTACTGGTGCGTCGCGGCGCGATGCCCAAGGGCTGGGGCGACGCGTCGGTCCGGCACGCCGCGGCTGGCGACACGGTCCCCCAATTCCCCACGAGCTGACGCGTCCATGTGCGGCATCACCGGCATCTTCGATTCGCGCGCGCCGCGCCGCCCCGACGAGGCGCTGCTGCGCCGGATGAAC
>CALMSQ010000057.1:0-6062 GCA_937872345.1 uncultured Burkholderiales bacterium
GATGCGTCGCAGCGCGAGCACGCGCTGTTCGAGCTCGGGCAGGACTACCTGAAGGCCGGACTGCTCGATCGCGCCGAAGACGCGTTCAACCGGCTCGAAGGCACCCGCTACGGCGCGCCGGCCCTGCACCATCGTCTCGAAATCGCACAGATGGTGCGCGACTGGCCGCATGCCATCGCGCTCGCCGAGCGGCTGCAGCGAGACCTCGGCGAGAACCGCGCGCGCGACATTGCGCACTTCCGCTGCGAGCTCGCGGCCCACGCGCTGGCCGGCGACGCGCTGTCGCGCTTCGAGGTGGCCCGGCACGAGCTCGAGCAGGCGGTGCGTGCCGATCCCGCGCACCCGCGACCGCAGTTGTTGCTCGGCGAAGTGGCGGCCGCCGAGGGCGACCACGCAGCGGCCATCGAGGCCTGGCGTCGCGTCGAGCGCGAAAGCCCGGCCTGGCTCGCGCTCGTGGCACCGGGCTGGCTTGCGGCGTTCGCTGCACTGGGACGGCGCGACGAGGGCATCGACGCGCTCGAGGCGGTCCACCGCGAGCATCCGTCGATCGACGCGTTCTCGGCACTGGCGGCCGCGCGCGCCGAGCGCGACGGAGGACCGGCGGCCGTGGCATGGGCCGAGCAGGCGCTGCAGGCCGCGCCGTCGCTGCTCGGCCTCGAGAAGCTGCTGGCGATGAAGGTGGAGCTGCGTCGCGGCGATGACCAGGCCGAGGTCGAGCTCGCGCAGCGGCTGATCCAGGCGCAGGCGCGCCGGCTGTCGCGATACGTCTGCGGCCACTGCGGCTTCAAGGCGCGGCAGTTCTACTGGCAATGCCCGGGGTGCAACCGCTGGGACACCTATGCGCCCAAGCGCAGCGAGGAGCTCGAACGTGGCTGAACCGATCGCGCGGGTCGACTTCTCGGGCGCCCGCCTGCTGGTGGTGGGCGACCTGATGCTCGATCGCTACTGGTTCGGCGACGTGCAGCGGATTTCACCCGAAGCGCCGGTGCCGGTCGTGCGCGTCACGCGCACCGACGAGCGGCTCGGGGGCGCCGCCAACGTCGCGTTCAATGCGGCCGCGCTCGGCGTGCACGCGACGCTGGTCGGCGCAGTGGGCGACGACGAGCCGGGCCGGCGCATCGAGTCGCTCGCGCGCGAGCGCGGCATCGACTTGCGCGTGGCTCGCGACCCGCAAATGGCCACGACGATCAAGCTGCGCGTGATCGGCCGCCAGCAGCAGTTGCTGCGGGTCGACTTCGAGCAGGCGCCGGGCGCACAGGCGCTCGCGCAGACGCTCCATGCGGCGCGCGACGCGATGGGCAGCGCCGACGTGGTGGTGCTGTCCGACTATGGCAAGGGCGTGCTCGCGCAGATCGACCGCATCGTCGCGCTGGCGCGCTCCGCGGGCCGGGTCGTCATCGCCGATCCGAAGGGCGACGACTACTCGCGCTACCGGGGCGTTACCGTGCTGACACCGAACCGCGGCGAGCTGCGCCAGGTCGTCGGCACCTGGCGCGACGAGGCCGACCTCGCCGGGCGGGCGCAGGCATTGCGACAGTCGCTCGACGTGCGCCACCTGCTGCTGACGCGTTCCGAGGAGGGGATGACGCTGTTCTCCGAAGACGGCGTCCTGAACGTGCCGGCGCAGGCGCGCGAGGTCTACGACGTCTCGGGCGCGGGCGACACGGTGGTCGCCGTGCTCGCGTCGATGCTGGCAGCGGGCCGCCCGATCGCCGAGGCGGTCGGTCTGGCCAATCGCGCGGCCGGCATCGTCGTCGGCAAGCTCGGAACGGCGGCCGTCACGCCGCAGGAGCTGTTCGCTTGAACGCGGGCCGCTCGGTTCGCGCGATCGTGGCGATCGCGCTCGGCATCGGCTTCGCCGGCGCGGCCATCGCGCTGGACGCGAACACCGCGACGCAGGCCGAGCTCGAGACCATCCGTGGCGTCGGGCCGGCGTTGTCGGCGCGCATCGTCGAGGCGCGCCGCGCCCGGCCGTTCACCGACCTCGACGACCTGAAGGCGCGCGTGCGCGGCATCGGCGACTCGAACCTGCGCCGCATGCGCGAGGCCGGTCTCGCGGTGGGCCCGTCGGCACGCGTGCAGACCTTCACCGGGCAGCCCGCCGCCGCGCGCGCGAAGCGCGAGGCGGGGCGGCGCTCGGGTCCGCCGGACGCGGCGCGCCGGTAGTCGTGGCGCAGGTGCTCCGGAAGCCTTGCCCCGCGCCGACGCTCGCGCCATGACCGCACCCACCGCCTCTGGACGCGTCGCCGCCATTCGGGAGCGGGCGGTCCTGTACTGGCGCCTGACGCGGATGCACCGCCCGATCGGCACGCTGCTGCTGCTGTGGCCGACGCTGGCCGCGCTGTGGATCGCGTCGCGCGGCTGGCCCGAGCCCTACCTGCTGTTCGCGTTCGTGCTGGGCACGCTGCTGATGCGCTCGGCCGGATGCGCAATCAACGACTGGGCCGACCGGGACTTCGACCGCCACGTCGCGCGCACCCGCGACCGCCCGCTCACGTCCGGCGCGATCGAGCCATGGGAGGCGGTGGCGGTCTTCGTCGTGCTGTCGCTCGTCGCGCTGCTGCTGATCGTGCCGATGAACCGCATGGTGTGGGCGCTGGCCGTGGTGGCGGCCTTCCTCGCGGCCAGCTATCCGTTCACGAAGCGCTTTCTCGCGCTGCCGCAGGCCTACCTCGGCATCGCGTTCGGCTTCGGCATCCCGATGGCCTTCGCGGCGGTCCGGCACGAGTTGCCCGCGGCGGCGTGGACGATGCTCGCCTCCAACGTCTTCTGGGCGCTCGCCTACGACACCGAATATGCGATGGTCGACCGCGACGACGACCTGAAGATCGGCATCCGCACCGCGGCCATCACGTTCGGCCGCTTCGACGTCGCCGCGGTGATGACCTGCTACGCGGCCACGCTGGCGCTGCTCGTCGCGGCCGGTCGCGTCGAGGGGCTGGGGCCGGCGTATTACGCGGGCCTCGCGGCAGCGGCGGCGATCGCCGGATACCACTTCACGCTGATCCGCGATCGCGGCCGCGACGGATGCTTTCGCGCGTTCAACCACAACAACTGGTTCGGGGCGGCGGTGTTCGCCGGCATCGTCGCGCACTACGGGTTCGGCTGACCGGGCAAGCGGGCCGAGCGCCCGCGCGTCAGTCGCGACCGAATTCGTCGCCCAGTTCCACGCTGCGCCGATGCGCCGCCTCGAGCGCCTGGCCGACGAGCTTGCGCAGGCCGCCGGCTTCCATCACGGCGAGCGCCGCGGCGGTCGTGCCGCCCTTCGACGTGACGCGCTCGCGCAGCGTCGCCGGCGGATCGTCCGAGCGCAACGCGAGCTGGGCGGCGCCGGCAAACGTGTTCAGCGTGAGCTCGCGGGCCTGTCGCGCGTCGAGCCCCAGCGCCAGCGCGGCCTCCTGAACCGCCTCCATGAACAGGAACACGTAGGCCGGGCCGCTTCCGCTCACCGCGGTCACCGCGTCGAGCATCGACTCGTCGTCGACCCAGACGGTGGGGCCGACGGCGCCCAGCACCCGCCCGGCCGTGTCGCGGTCGGCCTCGCTCGTGCCCGGCAGGGCGGCGAGGCCGGTGACGCCCATGCCGATCAGCGCGGGCGTGTTCGGCATCGCGCGCACGATTCGCCGATGGCCGCCCAGCCAGCGCGACAGGTCTTGCGCGCGGATGCCGGCCGCGACGCTGACCACCAGCGCGTCGCGAAGCAGCGCAGCGAGCGGCGCGACGGCTTCGCGCATCTGCTGCGGCTTGACCGCGAGCACGACCAGGTCGGCGTTCGCCAGCGCGTCCGGCCCGGCGCGATCGAAGGTCGCGACGCCGAAGCGCGCGCGCAAGGCCTCGCGCTGCGCGGCGAGCGGCTCGACCACGCGGATCGATCCGGCCGCCGCGCCGCGAGCCAGCAAGCCGCCGACGAGTGCCGCAGCCATGTTGCCGCCGCCGATGAATCCGATCTGCATGCCCGTCTGCTCCGTTGGAAAACCACGAGGATCGGCGCTTTTGCGGCGCGCGCGCAAGCGTCGCGCGTCAGTCGCTGCGGCGCCCGTGCTTCACGAACTGCATGGGGCGCACGCCCAGGGCCAGCAGCGCGACCAGGTAGACGATCGCGCCGCCGGCGACCAGCCCGAGGGCGAGGCCGATCCGCTCGAACGGTGCTGCGCGCATCGCGATCCAGTCGAAGCGCGGCACGGTCGCGGCCAGCGCGGCGGCCAGCAGGGCGGACGACGCGATCGTCTGGCCGAGGAACTTCGGCCATCCCGGCGTCGGATGCCAGACGCCGCGCCTGCGCAGCCCCGCCAGCAGGAGCCCGGCATTGGCGAGCGCCCCGACGGAGATCGACACCGCCAGCCCCGCGTGCGCAAACCAGGGCACCGTCAGCAGGTTCAGCAACTGCGTGACCACGAGCACCGCGATCGCGATCTTGACCGGCGTGCGCACGTCCTGCTGCGCGTAGAAGCCGGGTGCCAGGACCTTGATCGCGATGAGGCCGATCAGCCCGACCGCATAGCCGCTGACCGCGCGCCGTGTCATCTCGACGTCGTGCGCATCGAACCGCCCGTAGTGGAAGAGCAGCGCCGTGAGCGGCTCGGACATCAGCGCGAGGCCCACCATGCACGGCAGTGCCAGCAGCACGCACACGCGCAGCCCCCAGTCGAGCAGTTCGCTGTACGCGCGGTCGTCGCCGCGGCCGCGCGCGCGCGCGAGCGTCGGCAGCAGCACGGTCCCCAGCGCCACGCCGAGCAGCGCGGTCGGAAACTCCATCAGCCGGTCGCCATACGAGATCCACGAGACGCTGCCCGGCGCCAGCCGCGAGGCGATGTGCGTGTTGATCACCAGGCTGATCTGCGCGACGGACACCGCCAGCACGGCCGGCGCCATCAGCTTGAGCACGCGGCGCGTGTGCGGATCGGCCAGCGCCTCGCGAAGGTTCAGCCGGATGCGCGGCAGCATGCCGATCCGGTGAAGCGCCGGAACCTGGATCGCGAGCTGCGCAATGCCGCCGAGGACGACGCCGGCGGCGAGCGCGTAGATCGGCGGGTCGAAGAACCGCGACAGGCCGAGGGCGGCCCCGATGAAGCACAGGTTCAGCATCACCGGGGTGAACGCGGGCACCGCGAAGCGCTTCCAGGTGTTGAGGATCCCGGCCGACAGCGCGATCAGCGACGCGGAGAGGATGTACGGGAACATCCAGCGGGTCATCGTCACGGCCGCCGCGAAGACCTCGGGCTGCTCCCGCAGGCCCGAGGCGATCAGCCAGACCAGCGCCGGCGACGCGAGCACGCCGACCAGCGACACCGCCACCAGCGTCCAGAACAGCGCCGTCGCGATGCGGTCGACCAGCGTACGCGTCTCGGCGAGCGCGGCCTGAGGGTCGGCGCCACCGCGCGCCTCGGCGTGCGCGCGCGACTCGGCAAGGATCGGAACGAAGGCCTGCGAGAACGCCCCTTCGGCGAACAGGCGCCGCAGCAGGTTCGGCAGGCGGAACGCGACGAAGAACGCGTCGGTGAAGGCCGACGCGCCGAAGATCGCGGCGGTGAGGTTCTCCCGGGCGAGCCCGGTGATCCGCGACAGCAGGGTCAGTCCGCTGACGGTGGCGGCAGCCCGCAGCAGGCTCATGCGCGCCCGGGGCGCCGGCCGCGGCGGCCGTGTCCGCTTGCGGGGTTGGCGTGAATTCGGTTATTATTCAAGGCTTTCCGGAATATTTTCCGGGGCCGCCGGATTCCCGTTGTCGGGTCGCGGCGCCGGAAGTCGACTCGAGCGAGATTCTCTCATGGCCAACATTGCCTCAGCCCGCAAGCGTGCCCGCCAGGCCGCCAAGCGCAACCTGCACAACGCGAGCCTGCGCTCGCGCCTGCGCACCGCGATCAAGTCGGTTCGCAAGGCCATCCTGGCCGGCGACAAGGCTGCGGCCGCGAAGACGCTGCAGTCGGCGCAGAGCGTGATCGACAGCATCGCCGACAAGAAGATCGTTCACAAGAACGCGGCCTCGCGTCACAAGGCCCGCCTGTCGGCCGCGATCAAGTCGATGGGCTGACCGCCTGCTGCCGGGGCGGGCGGGCGCCGAACAG
>CALMSQ010000058.1:0-2783 GCA_937872345.1 uncultured Burkholderiales bacterium
GCCGAGCGCGGGTCCATGTTCATCGACCCGATCAGCAGCAGCCGGCGGTCGATCACCAGCGCCTTCGCGTGCAGGCTCGCGAGCGACGAGCCGAACGACCCGAGCCGGCTGCGCGGCGCGCCGAGCCGGCTGCGAAGCTCGTAGAGCTCGACGCCGGCCGTGACCAGGTCGCGCCGGTAGCGGGCGTAGCCGATGTGGACGATCGGCGCGTCGGTGGCGGCGAGCGAGTTCGTCAGCACGCGAAGCTGCACGCCGCGCGCGTGCAATTCCCGGGCGAGGGCGACCCCACGCTTGCCGGGGACGAAGTACGGCGAGATCAGGACCACTTCGCGCCTGGCCGCGCGGGTCAGCGTCACGATGTCGTCGGCGATCGTCTCGCTGCGGCCGGGGTCGCCTTCGCTGGCGATCTTCGACGGCGCGTCGGCGAGCACCGCCGCCGGCACCCACGCCAACTGCAGGCGCCCCGCGCCGAGCTCCTGCGAGAACGCGCTGTCGGGAATCGCGACGCTCGATCGCGCCGGCGGCGCGGTCGAGGGCGGCGCTTCGGCGCTGCCGCCGTCTGCCGACGCGCGGTCTGCACCGGGCGTCCCGTTCGGCGAGGGCGGGGCGGCGGCGACCGATCCGTCGCATTCTGGCTTCCTGTCGACCAGCGACTCGAGCGGATAGGCGAGGTCGCTGTTCCAGAAGCGGTCGAACGAGGCCGACAGGTCGCGCACGACCGGGCCCGCGGCGATCACGTCGAGGTCGACGAAGTTGCTCGCCAGGCTCTGCACGAAGTAGGCGTCGCCGAGGTTGCGTCCGCCGGTGACCGCGATCGCGTTGTCGGCAACGAACATCTTGCTGTGCATCCGCTGGTTGATGCGCCGGACGTCGCCGATCGACGCGAGCACGCGCGTGAGCGTCGAGCCGCGGCCGGCCGGAAACGGGTTGTACAGCCTGAGCTCGATGTTCGCGTGCCGGGTCAGGCACAGCAGCGCGTCGTCGGCGCCCGCGGTGTTCAGGTCGTCCAGCAGCACGCGCACGCGCACGCCGCGCTGCGCGGCGGCGTGGACGTGCCGCAGCAACGCCCGCGTCGAGGCGTCGTCGCGCATCAGGTAGTACTGCAGGTCGAGCGTGCGCTGGGCGTGGTCGGCGAGCGCCGCCAGCGCGGCGAGCGCGTCTTCGCCCGAGGCGAGCAGGCGGAAGCCCGAGAAGCGCAGGTTGGGCGCGGCGGCTGCCGCGAGGGTGCCCAGCGCGGTGGCCTCGGGTTGCGCCCAGGCCTGCGAGACGGGTTTGGGCGGCGGCGGGGGCAGGCTCGCGCAGGCGGCGCACAGCGCCACCGCCGCCCACGCCACGCATCGCCCCGCCGTCGCGATCCACCGGTTCATTCGATCGTCGTCCCCGCCGTGACCCGGGCGGCGGCTCCACGGTACACTACGCACCGCGCGCGGGTGTAGTTCAATGGTAGAACGGCAGCTTCCCAAGCTGCATACGAGGGTTCGATTCCCTTCACCCGCTCCACCGCATCATTCTGCGGACTTCCGCAGAAGTCCAAGAAAGTCTGCAAGTCGTTGCCATACAAGGACTTTTCCTCTCTTTGACGTTCTGCCGCGGTCCACTGCGATCCATCTACAGCCGGGACTTTTAAGTCCACAAACAAGTCCATTTTTGCGGGCGCGGCTGATTCCGGATTGTTGATGGAGGGGCGAGGTCGACGTGACCAGCATCTGGTTCCTGACTCATGTTCAGGAGCAAGAGCATGGCACTCTCAGACCTGGCCGTTCGACAGGCCAAGGCAACTGGCAAGGCATACACCCTCCCTGACTTGGATGGCCTCTCCCTGGCCGTCACGGCTGCAGGGGGCAGGACTTGGCACTTCCGCTACTACTGGGCGGGCAAGCAGAAGCGGATGTCGCTCGGCACCTACCCGGAGGTGACGCTTCGCGAGGCCCGCAGCCTGCGCGACGAAGCGCGCGCCCTGCTGGCCAAAGGCACCAATCCTCGCGTTCACCGCAAGCAGAAGCGCACCGCTGTCCGGCTCGCCGACGAAAACACCTTCGAGGCGGTGTATCGCAAGTGGCTCAAGCATCGCGGGCTCAGCCTCAAGGAAGGCCGGCAGACGACCCTCTCGATACTTCCGCGCATCTTCGACAAGGATGTGCTTCCCGCCTTGGGCAAGCGGTCGGTCTATGAGATCAAGCGTCCCGACCTCTTGGAGGTGATCGCCAAGATCGAGAAGCGCAGGGCGCTCTCCGTCGCCGAGAAAGTCAGGACGTGGTTCAACCAACTGTTCCGCTACGCGCTGGTGATCGTGCCGGGCCTGGAGCAGAACCCCGCCTCCGATCTCGATGTGGTGGCGCTGCCGCTGCCACCCGTCAACCACAACCCGTTCCTGCGCATGGCCGAGCTGCCGAAGCTGTTGCAGCGGCTGCGCAGCTATCGCGGCAGGCGGCAGACCCAGCTCGGGCTGCGGCTGTTGCTGCTGACCGGCGTGCGAACCGGCGAGCTGCGACAGGCGATGCCGGATCAATTCGATCTGGACCGTGGGTTGTGGATCATCCCGCCCGACGTCGTGAAGCAACTCCAGTTGGATATGCGCAAGAAGCGGCGGCAGCCGAAGGACATCCCGCCCTACATCGTGCCTTTGTCGATTCAGGCCATGGAGATCGTCCGGCACCTGCTTGATGAGTTCAAGCCGGCCCAGCGCTACCTGTTCCGGCACGACAAGCTGTCAACGCCGAAGTAATTCTGACCCACTTCCCGGCAGGATCGCCGAAGTAAATCTGACCCACCCCCTCACGTAT
>CALMSQ010000059.1:0-4520 GCA_937872345.1 uncultured Burkholderiales bacterium
AGCATCGTCGTCGCCGGCGTCGGCGGCACCGGCGTCGTCACCATCGGCGCGCTGGTCGGCATGGCCGCGCACCTCGAAGGCAAGGGTGTCTCGGTGCTCGACATGACCGGACTCGCACAAAAGGGCGGCGCGGTCATGTCGCACGTGCGCATCGCCGACCGGCAGGAGGCGATCCACGCGGCCCGCGTCGCCACCGGCGAGGCCAACCTCGTGCTCGGCTGCGACCTGATCGTCGCGGTCGGCGACGATGCGCTGTCGAAGACGCGGGCCGGCCTGACGCGCGCGATCGCCAATACCGGGCAGGCGATCACCGGCGACTTCGTGCGCAACCCCGACTTCCCGTTCCCGCTCGCCGCGATGAAGGGCCAGCTGGCCGACGCGGTCGGCGCCGACGCGGTCGATTTCGTCGACGCGTCGCGGCTGGCCGCGCTGCTGATGGGCCACTCGATCGCCACCAACACCTTCATGCTGGGCTACGCGTGGCAGAAAGGGCTGGTGCCCGTCTCGGGCGAGGCGTTGATGCGCGCGATCGAGCTCAACGGCGTGGCCGTCGAAGACAACCGCGCCGCCTTCCTCTGGGGCCGCCGCGTCGCCTTCGACGCCGATCGCGTCGAGCGCCTCGCCAGCGCCGCCGAGCCCGCGCTGCCCGCGCATCGCCTGTCGCGCGACGTCGACGAGCTGGTCGAGCGGCGCCGCGACTACCTCGTCGCCTACCAGAACGCCGCCTACGCGCGCCGCTACACCGAGCTCGTCGCGCGCGCGCGCGAGGCCGAGCGGCGCGTCGACGCAGGCAGCACGGCCTTCGCCGAGGCGGTCGCGCGCGGCTGGTTCCGGCTGCTCGCGCGCAAGGACGCGTACGAGGTCGCGCGGCTCTACACCGACGGCGAATTCGAGCGCGCGCTGCGCGCGACCTTCGACGGCGACTTCCGGCTGCACTTCCACCTCGGCGTGCCGCGTCGCGGGCCGGTCGATCCGCAAACCGGCGAGCCGGCCAAGCATCGATACGGCGCATGGCTGATGCCGGTGCTGCGCGTGCTCGCCCGCCTGAAGTTCCTGCGCGACACGCCGTTCGACCCGTTCGGCGTGGGCGCCGAGCGGCGCCTCGAGCGCGAGCTCATCGCCGAATACGAGGCCACCATCGCAACGCTGCTCGGGCAGCTCGACGGCCGCACGCTGCGCGTGGCCGCCGAGATCGCCGCGCTGCCCGAGACCATTCGCGGCTTCGGCCCGATCAGGCAGCGCAACGCGCAGGCCGCGCGCAAGCGCCAGGCCGAGCTGATGGCCACGTTGCGGGCGCCGGCCCCGCCCGCTGCCGCGCTCGAGGCCGCCTGATGCCGCGCGGGGGCCCGAGCGGCGCGCCGCTCTGGACGAGCCCGTTCCGCCCGTTCTACCTGCTGGGCGCGCTGTACGCGCTGGCCCTCGCGCCGGGCTGGCTCGGTGCGTGGCTCGGACTCTGGAACGCGCCCTCGGGCACCCTGCCCCTCGCGCTCTGGCACGGCCACGAAATGCTGTTCGGCTTCGCCGCAGCGATCGTCATCGGCATCACGCTGACCGCGCTGCCGAGCTGGCCGGGCACGGCCGAGGTGCGCGGGGCGCGGCTCGCGCTGCTGGTCGCGCTGTGGGCGGCCGGCCGGCTCGCGCTGTGGGCCGGGCCCTGGCTGTCCCCATCGTGGCGCGCCGCGATCGATGCGCTGTTCTTCCCCGCTGTGTTCGTCGCGGTCGCGCCGCAGTTGATGCGCACGCCGAACCGGCTCTACCTGCTGCTGCTGCCGGTTCTCGCGGCGCTCGCCGGCGCGAACCTCGCCTGGCACGCTGGCGCGATCGCCGCCGACGCGAGCCTCGCCGAGCGCGGATTGCGCGCCGGTGTCTACGCGCTGATCGTGCTCTTCGTGCTCAAGGGTGGCGTGCTCACGCCGATCTTCACCGGCAATGCGCTGCGCGAACGAGGGCGCGGCGACCAGGCGCCTTTCGTGATGCCGCTCGATGCGGCGGCAGTCGCCGCAGTCGTCGTGCTCGCCGGGCTCGACCTGGGCGGGTCGCCTGCGCGCTGGAGCGGCGGGGCTGCGCTCGCCTGCGCGATCGTGCACGGCTGGCGGGTCGCGCGCTGGCGGGGTTGGCGCGTTGCCGACGTCCCGCTGGTGTTCGTGATGCACCTGGGCTTCGGCTGGCTGGTGTTCGCGTTCGCGCTGAAGGCGGCCGCCGACCTCGCCGGATTCGTGCCCGAGGCGGCCTGGCTCCACGCATTCACGGTCGGCGCGCTCGGCATGATGATGCTCGGCCTGATGACCCGCGTGGTGCTGCGTCACACCGGCCGGCCGCTGCGCGTGCCCCGCCCGATGCTCGCGGCCTGGGCGATGATGTTCGCCGCCGCGTTGCTCAGGCTCGCGGCCACCGTGCACGGCCTCGGCCACTGGGCCGTGGCCGTCGCAGCGCTGCTGTGGACAGCCCCGTTCGCGATCTACCTGCTGCTGTTCGCGCGGATGCTCGTCGCGCCGAGCCTGCCGCGCGCGCCGCGGTCGATCGAGGACCGGCTCGGGCCTCGCTAGACACCGTGGTCGCCCGCGCCCGGGCGAGCGGCCAGGATGTCTACGCCGCGTAACGCGCCTGGATCACCTGCGCGAGGATCGACACCGCGATCTCGGCCGGCGCGCGGCCGCCGAGGTCGAGCCCGACCGGCGCGCGGATCCGGGCGATCGCGTCGCCGAGCCCTGCCTCGGTCAGCCGCGCCACGCGCTTGGCGTGCGTGCGCGTGCTGCCCAGCGCGCCGATGTAGAACGCGCGGCTGCGCAACGCCGCGACGAGCGCCGGATCGTCGAGCTTCGGATCGTGCGACAGCGTGACCACCGCGGTCTGCGCGTCGACGCCGATGCTCGCCATCGCTTCGTCGGGCCACTGGCTCATGACGCTGACGCCCGGCAGCCGCTCGCTGGTCGCGAAGGCGCGACGCGGATCGACGACGATCACCTCGAATCCGGCCATCGCGGCCATGGGCGCAAGCGCCTGCGCGATGTGCACCGCGCCCACCAGCACCATCCGCGGCGCGGCCACGTGGCAACGCACGAACAGGGTGCCTTCGGACGCATCGAGCGTGCCGCTGCGATTGCCGCGCAATCGGCGCCGCGCCTCGGCGACCTGCTCGTCGGTCAGGGGCAGGTCGCCGTCGACGTCGTCGTCGTGCACCAGCGCCTGCGCGCCGTCGGACAGCCGCGTGACCACGGCGACGGCGTGCTTGGCCGCGCGATCGGCGAGCACGCGGTCGAACAGCTCGGCCTTCATCCGACCCGCTCCACGTAGACCTGCACCTTGCCGCCACAGGCGAGCCCGACTTCCCAGGCCTGCTCGTCGCTCACGCCGAAGTCCAGCAGCTTCGGCTTGCCGTCGGCGATCACGCCCATCGCCTCGGAGATCACCGCGCCCTCGACGCAGCCGCCCGACACCGAGCCGATGAAGCCGCCACCCTCCTCGACCGCGAGATGGCTGCCTTCGGCTCGCGGCGACGATCCCCAGGTGCGCACGACCGTGGCCAGCGCCACGCCCTTGCCCGCCGCTCGCCACGCGCGGACGCGCTGGAGCAATTCGTCGTCGCTCGCCTGCGGCGCGGCCGCCGCCGCCGGCGTCGCGTCGGATGCAGCGCCGCCCAGGCGTCGACCGCGGCCAGCCGCTCGCGCGTGCGCGTCGATCTGCTCGACGAGGGCCGCGACGCCCTCACCGGTGGTCGCGACCGTGCGCAGCACCGGCACCCGGCCGCCGTCGCGACGCCGCAGGCCCGGGGACGTCTGCAGTTCGTGCGCAGTGCGCGCGGCGGACGGAAGATCGCCCTTGTTCACGACCAGCAGGTCGGCGATTTCGAGCACGCCGCCCTTGATGGCTTGCACCTCGTCGCCCAGCCCTGGCGGACAGACGACCACCTTCGTGTCGGCAAAGCGCGCGATCTCGACCTCGGATTGGCCGGTTCCCACGGTCTCGACGATCACGAGGTCGAAGCCCGCGGCGTCGAACAGGTCGATGATGCGTCCCGCGGTGCGCGACAGGCCGCCGAGGTGACCGCGCGAAGAGACCGAGCGTATGAACACGCTGTCGTGCTCGCCCGCGTCGCCCATCCGAACGCGGTCGCCGAGCAGCGCCCCACCTGTGACCGGGCTCGACGGATCGACGGCGAGCACCGCGGTGCGACGTCCCTGCCTGACCAGCTCGGCCAGCAACGCGTTGATCAACGTCGACTTGCCGGCGCCGGGGGCGCCGGTGATGCCCACCACGTGCGCGCGCCCGCAGTGCGAGGCCAGGCTCGCGTGCAGCGCCTGCGCGCCGGGCCGGTCGTTCTCGAGCAGCGTCGCCGCGCGCGCCAGCGCCGTCCGCGAGCCGTCGAGGATCGCCTGCAGGTCGATGGAATCCGGGTTCATCAATCAGGTATCCGTGCCTCGGGGGAACGGATCATTGTTGCAGAAAAAAAAGCCCGCGAGACTCGCGGGCCGAATCCACTTGTCAAGTGGAGGAGGAGACACGGTGGGGGCGGTGACGCG
>CALMSQ010000060.1:0-15662 GCA_937872345.1 uncultured Burkholderiales bacterium
GCCGGCGGTGAGCGCCAGCACGAAGAGCATCAGCACGATCAGGTACTCGACCATCGACTGGCCTCGCTGGACGGAAGACTTCATGTCGCCTCCTTCATCGCGTCGCGCGAACGTGGTAGACGACGACGCCGGTGCCCTGCGGTTGTGCGTGAAGCGTGACCAGCACCTCCACGCCTGCGGCGCGGAAGAAGCGCGCGCGATCGTTGCGCCAGGCGATGTCGCGCGGCGCACCGGGCGCCGACACGGGGACGAAGCCCTTGCGCCCCAGGTGCCACTCGATGCGTGACTCGGCCTCGTCGATCGAATGCGCGAGCCGGCCGATCAGCGTATCGGCCGTCCGCGAGCCGCCCTCGGCGCCGTCGCGCGACGTGAGCTGGCGCACCGCCTGCGCATCGTCGGGCAGAAGGCCCAGCAGGCCCGCCGGCAGCGCCGCGCCCCCGATGCGTTCGCGCCACCGCGTGAGCAGGCCCTCGGCGCCGCCGCGCGCCGCGGCCCGCAGTTGCAGCGTGTCGTAGCCGCGGGCCATGCGCCGCGACAGCACCGACCAACCGCCACTGTCTGCGCGCAGCACGACGGCGGCATCACCTTCGCGCCAGTGACGCTCGACGCGGGCCAACGCCTCGGACGGATCGAGTCGACTGGATACTTCGCTGACCTCCACCTCATGGCCGGCCAGTTCGCCGCCGGGCACGACGACGCGACGCGCGTCCAGGCCGGGGATCGGGGCCGGCGCCTCCGTGACCATCTCGCGCGCGCCCGCGCCGAGCGAGGCCGAACCGCTCGCGGCGAGCGGCAGCGCCAGCATCCACGCGACGCCTGAAGGCACTGCGCGACCGCGTCGACCCGCCTGCCTCATGGCGCGATCCGGTCGGCCGGCACGCGGTCGACGTCGACGTGCTGCGGCGTGAACGCATCGGCGCTCGGCTCCAGGCCGGCCAGGTGCATCAGGTCGAGCGTGAAGCGCGTGAGCCCGTAGCCCACGGCGATCTGCGCTTCGTGAACCGGGTCGAGGCGACTGCCCTGCTCCACCCGTTGTTCGACGCGTCCCGCGGCGTGTCCGTACGGGCCCGATGCGTTCCAGGCGTCGGTCAGCACCGCCGTTCTCGCCAGCATCGCGAGCGGCAACGAATCGAGTCGCGCGAGCCGCTCGTTGCCCGCTTCGCCGGGCGAGACGAGCGCCTGCACCCGCGCGTCCGCGAGTCCGCCCGTCATCGACAAGCCGAACCGCGCAGGCCCGGCCAGCCGGTCGAGCAGGCTCGCGGCCCCGCTCGCGGCGCGCCCGATCGCGGTCGAGCGTCCGGCGTCGAAGCGCGGCATGGCCAGCGCGACGCCGACGTCGGCGAAGCGCTCTAGCAGCGGTTGGCCGCGCCGATCCACCCACAGCGGGTTGCGCTCGGACGCCGGCGCCGGGTCTGCCACGACGTCGTTGCTCAGGATTTCGCGATCGATGCGGCCGAAGTGCCGACGCCGGACCTCCTCGGCCAGCAGCGCGTGCGAGCCGGCGTCGGCGCACGCGCCCGGCCGCACGGTGCACTCGAAGGCCAGCGTGCGCGACGCGGCGATCGTCGCCTGCTGTATCGACTGGACCTTGCCGAGCAGCACGGCGAGCAACGCCAGCGGCACCAACACCAGCGCCGCGACCAGGGTTTCGACCAGCGCCTGCCCGCGCTGGCTGCGGCGCTCAATGCACATAGGCCACCGCTGCCGCGCGCTGCGCGATCGTGGGCTCGGCCAGGCGGGCCTGCCAGTACGGGTTGTACAGGCTCGCGTATTCGATGCGGTCGGGCGCCCCCGGTGGCCGGCGGAAGTAGACCTCGCCGACTGCCATCGCCCACAGCCGATTGCCCGCGAAGCGCTCGAACAGGCGCAGCCGGCCGGTGCCGACGTTCATCGCGTTGGCGGTTCGCACGTCGCCGCCCTCGCTGCGTGCCAGCACGACGACCTGCGTGACCGGAAAGCGCTGGTCGGCGAGCGCGGCGTAATCGAGCTCGCGCACGCGCTCGATGCCGCTGTAGCGCCCGAACCCGATGTAGCCGTGACCCGGCATCGACGCGGCGGCCAACCAGGTCGCGGCGCCGTTGTCCCAGGTGCGACCCGGGTTGCCCAACACCGCATTCAGTGGCGCGCCGTCGGTCGCCTCGGCGCTGCCCCAGCCGACGGGCAGCCACTCGCGCTGCCGGCAGCTCGAGAAGAACCATCCGCTACGCCGGTAGTCGTGGATCGACGCGGTGTCGACGGCCTGCCAGCGTTCGAGGTCCGGCGACATCTCGGTGCCGCCGCGCTTGCGCCAGTAGCGGAACCAGCGGCTGAAGCTGGTCGTGGTGCCGAAGCACGAGGACGGTAGCAGCAGCAGTCGCAGGTCGTCGCGCCGCGGCCCCTTGACGAACGGGTCGAGCGAGTCGCTCACGACGCCCTGCAGCCGGCGCCGATCGTCGTCGCTCGCATAGCGGCGCGTGAACCGGTTGAACGCACCCGAGTCGCCGAGCGCGAACGCAAAGAAGCCGGGGTCGTTGGCACGCGCGACCTCGTTGGCCACTGCGCCCAGGCCGAACGTGTCGGCTGCGAGCTGCAGCGCTTCCTGGCTGCGCTGCAGCAGCGACTTGTAGCCGATACCGGGCGCGGCGCGTGCCTCGATCTCGTCGGACGCGGTGCGCTCGGTGAGATCACGCGCCGTAGAGGCCACCGACGCCGCCGCCGACAGCACCGGCCCGGCCGGCGGCCAGGCCGTCGCGAGCACCCCGGCGTTGTCGGTGAAGCGCTCGAAGTACTTCGCCCAGGACGTGAGCGTGACCGCCTGGGCGACCGCCACCTCTTGCGCGACGATCGCGCGGTTGGCGTAGGCGTGGAAGTTCAGCACCCGCGCGCGCCAGACGGCGGCGCTGTACGCCGCCGCGTCGGCCGCGTTGTTCAGGCGCTGCTTCGCCGCCGACACCTGCCCGGTGCCGAACATGAAGAACAGCCCGAGCAAGCCGGCGAACAGCAGCACCAGCGCGAGCACCAGCGCTTGGCCGCGCTGCGCGCGCCGCGGAGGATTCCGCTTCATCGCGATGGCTTGCGGCGTTGGGGGTGGCGACGGGCCGGCTCGGCTCAGCGATTGTTGGCGTCGTAGTTGTCGAGCCCCTTGCGCACGTTGGCGTTGGTCGAGGCGGTGGTGGCGTTGGTCTGCGCGTTGCCGATCGCCGTCGACGCGGTCTGGCCCGAGACCTCTAGCGCGAGGCCCGCGGTCTGGTTGCGGATCGTCTGGCCGAACAGCGTGTAGACGCCGATCGCGGCCACCGCGATCAGCGCGACGACGATGATGTACTCGGTCATGCCCTGGCCCGACTGGTTGCGAGGCGTACCCCGCGAGACGGGCCGGGCGGCGGCGTAAAAGCGAAGCGTGCGGTCTGCGTTCATGTCGATCTCCTGTGCGTGTGACGAGAGGCGCACGGAGATTTATAGGCGCGAGCGCGCGCCGCGAACATTCGACGCAGTGCCTAGTCCTTCGGCCGATCCTCCACGGCCATCTGCGGACTTGAATCTCGAGCCGGATGCCACAATGAAAAAGGCCGGCTCATCGCCGGCCCTCTTCACGTTCGCAAGGCGGCCGCCTCGCGGCGGCGCGCCCCCGAACGTCATCGACTGGAGCAGCCTCTCAGGCAGCCTTCTTCGCGCCCGTCTTCGCGTCGAAGAACTGCGCGTCTTCGGTCGAGCCCTTGAGCGCCGCCGTCGAAGCCTCGCGCTCGACGGTGGTGGTCACCGCGTCGAAGTAACCGGTACCCACCTCGCGCTGATGCTTGACCGCGGTGAAGCCGCGCTCGGCCGCCGCGAACTCGGCTTCCTGCAGCTCGACGAACGCGCTCATCTGCTTGCGCGCGTAGCCGTGCGCCAGGTTGAACATGCTGTAGTTCAGCGCGTGGAAGCCGGCCAGCGTGATGAACTGGAACTTGTAGCCCATCGCGCCCAGCTCGCGCTGGAACTTCGCGATCGTGTCCTCGTCGAGGTTCTTCTTCCAGTTGAACGACGGCGAGCAGTTGTAGGCGAGCATCTTGCCCGGGAACTGCTTGTGGATCGCGTCGGCGAACGCGCGCGCGAAGCCGAGGTCGGGCGTGCCGGTCTCGCACCAGATCAGGTCGGCGTACGGCGCGTAGGCCAGGCCGCGCGAGATCGCCTGCTCGAGGCCGTTCTTCGCGCGGAAGAAGCCCTCGACGGTGCGCTCGCCGGTGAGGAACGGCTTGTCGTTCTCGTCGACGTCGGACGTGACGAGGTCGGCGGCTTCCGCGTCGGTACGCGCCAGCAGGATCGTCGGCACGCCGCAGACGTCGGCCGCCAGGCGCGCGGCCACGAGCTTCGACACCGCTTCGCGCGTGGGCACCAGCACCTTGCCGCCCATGTGGCCGCACTTCTTGACCGAAGCGAGCTGGTCTTCGAAGTGCACGCCCGAGGCGCCCGCGTCGATCATCGACTTCATCAGCTCGAACGCGTTGAGCACGCCGCCGAAGCCGGCTTCCGCGTCGGCCACGATCGGCGCGAAGTAATCGACGAAACCCGGGTCGGCCGGGTTCTTGCCCTCCATCCACTGGATCTGGTCGGCGCGCGTCAGCGTGTTGTTGATCCGGCGCACGACCGCCGGCACCGAGTTCGCCGGATACAGCGACTGGTCGGGGTACATCTCGCCGGCGAGGTTCGCGTCGCCCGCGACCTGCCAACCCGACAGGTAGATCGCCTTCAGGCCGGCCTTGACCTGCTGCATCGCCTGGTTGCCCGTGAGCGCGCCCAGCGAGTTCACGAACGGCTCTTCGTTCAGCAGCTTCCACAGCTTCTCGGCGCCGCGCTTGGCGAGCGTGTGCTCGACCTGCAGCGAGCCGCGCAGCCGAACGACATCCTCGGCGGTGTAGCCGCGCTTGATGCCGCGCCAGCGCGGGCTTTCCGACCATTCCTTCTGCAGCTTCTGCGCTTCGAGTTCACGGGAAGACATGGACAGGCTCCTTGAGCGTCGAGAGTGGGAAATCGTTGCCAACGCGGCCCGGCAACGACCAGGCATCGCGCGCATGGACGTCAGATTACCGAAGATGTGCGGCAACGCAACAGATATCGATCAAGGATTTCGTGCGGTTGTTTTCATCTTTTATTCAATAGCTTGCATCGGTACTACCACGATGCGGGAATGGCGTTACCGCAATGAAAAACGGGGATGGTGCATTGCGGCGCGTCAATTTCTCATCGTGGAAAACTATTTGCTCCCACAAAAATCGGCGCCAGCTGCGCCGCTTGCCGTGAAGTCGGGGCGCCACCGGACACCCTGCCCGGGCGCGGGTAGTTGACATCCGGATCGCAATGAATGAACATTCATTCAGTCAATCGAAACACTGGCGCCCGGATCGCGGTCCGCAAAAGAGGAATTCCAGATGAAGCTCAACGACAGCATCGCCATCGTCACCGGAGCCGCCTCGGGCATCGGGCTGGCCACCGCGCAGGGCCTCGCGCAGGCCGGGGCCACCGTCGTGCTCGGCGACATCGCCGACGACAAGGGCGAACAGGCCGCGGCGGCGATCCGGTCCGAGGGGCAGCGCGCCGAGTACCTGCGCTGCGACGTCACCGACCCCGCGTCGGTGGCCGCCTTTCGCGACGCGGTGCTCGCGCGGCACGGCCGCGTCGACATCGTGGCCAACGTCGCGGGCTGGGGCAAGATCCAGCCGTTCCTCGACAACGACGACGAATTCATCGCGCGGGTGGTCGAGCTGAACTTCATGGGCACCGTGCGCGTGGTGCGCGCGTTCCTCCCCGTGATGATCGAGCGCAAGCACGGCAAGATCGTCAACGTGTCGAGCGACGCGGGACGGGTCGGCAGCACGGGCGAGACCGTCTATTCGGGCGCCAAGGGCGGAGTGATCGCGTTCACCAAGGGGCTCGCCCGCGAAATGGCGCGCCACAACATCACCGCGAACTGCGTCTGCCCGGGCCCGACCGACACGCCGCTTCTGAACGCGGTGCCGGAGAAACACCGCGAGGCGTTCCTGCGCGCGATCCCGATGCGCCGCTTCGCGAAGCCTTCCGACATCGCCGACGCGGTCGCGTTCTTCGCCAGCCCGCGCTCCGACTATGTCACCGGGCAAGTCCTCAGTGTCAGCGGCGGACTGAGCATGGTAGGGTGACGCGCCGCTACAATCGTCCCACCCGTCCGAAAGATCCCAGGAGGAGACACGCATGACGCAAGTATCACGACGCACCGCACTGCAGGCCGGCGCGGCACTGGGCCTGGGCCTCGCGGGCCTCGGCCGGACCGCCACCGCGCAGGAGCCTGTCAAGCTGCGGATGTCGCACTTCCTGTCGCCGATGGCGCCGATCCAGACGAAGCTGTTCGCCCCGTGGGCCGAGCGCGTCGAGAAGGACTCGGGCGGGCGCATCAAGTGCGAGATCTACCCGGCGATGCAGCTCGGCGGCAAGCCGCCGCAGCTGTTCGACCAGGCGCGCACCGGCGTGGCCGACATCGCGTGGGCGCTGCCCGGCTACACGCCCGGCCGCTTCCCGATCTCGGAAGTGTTCGAGCTGCCATTCATGACGGCGCCCACCGCCGAGGCGACCACGCAGGCGATCTGGGAGTTCTACAACAAGCACATGAAGGACGAGTTCAAGGACGTCCACGTGCTGCTGATGCACTGCCACGCGCCCGGCCTCGTCCACATGAAGGACAAGCTGGTCACGAAGATGGAAGACCTGCAGGGCAAGAAGATCCGCCTCCCCACCAAGCCGGTGGGCGACGCGCTGAAGCTGCTCGGCGCCACGCCGGTGGGCATGCCGCTTCCCGAAGCCTACGAGGCGCTATCGCGCGGCGTCGCCGACGGCGTCACGGTGCCGTGGGAAGTCATGGGGCCGCAGCGACTGAACGAGCTGGTGAAGTTCCACACCGACACCGGCCTGTACACGACCGTGTTCATGGTCGCGATGAACAAGCAGAAGTACGAGAGCCTGCCCGCCGACCTGAAGGCCGTCATCGACAAGAACTCGGGCTCGAACATCGTCAAGGAGATGGGCAAGGCCTGGGACGACGCCGAAGTGCCCGGCCTGCAGCAGGCCAAGGAGATGGGCCACACGTTCGGCACGCTGTCGCCCGAGGAGAAGGCGCGCTGGCGCAAGGTCACGCAGCCGGTGACCGACGCCTGGATCGCCAAGACGCCCAACGGCAAGGCGCTCTACGAAGAAGCCGTCGCGCTGATCAAGAAGTACGAGAAATGAGCGAGGGCGGCAGCCGCACCGGCGACACCGGTGCGGCGGCCCGTCCCGGGCTCGAACGCGCGCTCGAGCGCGCCTGCACCTGGCTGGCGGTGGCCGGCGGCATGGTCATGCTGGCCTTCACCGCCGCGTCGGTCGCCAGCATTCTCAGCCGCTCGGTGTTCGGTTCCCCGCTGGTGGGCGACTTCGAACTGACCGAGCGTGGCACCGCGATCGCGGTGTTCGCAATGCTGCCCTACTGCCACCTGCGCGGCGGCAACGTCGTCGTCGACATGTTCGTCGGCATGTTCGCGCCCGCGGTGCGGCGCTTCCTGGCCGTGCTGTGCGACGTGCTGTTCGCGATCGTCGCCGGATTGATGACCTGGCGGCTGGCGCTGGGCGGCATCAACCAGTACCAGTTCAACGACATGTCGATGATGCTGCAGATCCCCACCTGGTGGATGTTCGTGCCGATCGTCGTGTCGATGGCACTGCTCACGCTGGTCTGCGTGGCGCGCGCGGCCCGCGGCGGAAGGGAATTCCGATGAGCGGGATGGAGATCTCGCTGCTGATGTTCGGCGTGCTGATCGGGCTGCTGGTGATCGGCGTCAACGTCGGGCTGTCGCTGCTGCTGGTGGGCGGCGTCGGCTACATCTGGGTGTCGGGCCTCGAGCCGATGCTCAACTACATGAACACGGCGCCCTACTTCCAGACCGCGAGCTACTCGCTGTCGGTCATTCCGCTGTTCGTGCTGATGGGCGCGTTCGCGACCGCTTCGGGCCTGTCCACCGGGATCTTCAACGCGGCGGCCGCTTGGCTCGGCCATCGTCGCGGCGGCGTCGCGATGGCCGCGATCGGCGCCTGCGCGGCGTTCGGCTCGATCTGTGGCTCGTCGCTGGCCACCGCGGCGACGATGGCGCACGTGTCGCTGCCGGAAATGAAGCGGCTGAACTACTCCGGATCGCTGTCCACCGGCGCGCTGGCCGCGGGCGGCACGCTGGGCATCCTGATCCCGCCCTCGGTGGTGCTGGTCATCTACGCGATTCTCACCGAGCAGTCGATCGGCAAGCTCTTCATCGCGGCGATGGTGCCGGGCATCCTCGCCGCCATCGGCTACATGATCGCGATCGCGATCGTCGTGCGCATCGACCCCGAGGCCGGGCCCGCCGGGCCAAAAGCCACCTTCGCGCAGAAGATGAAGACGCTGCTCGAGCTGGCGCCCGTCATCATCGTGTTCGTCGTGATGATGGGCGGCATGTACGGCGGCTTCTTCACGCCGACCGAGGGCGCTGCCGTCGGCGCCGCGGCCACCGGCGTCATCGCCTTCGTTCGCGGCGGCATGCGGATGAAGGGGCTAGTCGAGTGCCTGCTCGCGACCGCGAAGCTCACCGGCATGATCTTCCTCATCCTGATCGGCGCGGACCTCTTCAACGCGTTCCTCGCGATCACGCAGATGCCGACGCAGGCCGCGACCTCGATCGCCAACAGCGGCCTGTCGCCGATGATGGTGCTGGCGCTGATCCTGCTGATGTACCTGGTGCTCGGCTGCGTGATGGACTCGATGTCGATGATCCTGATCACGATCCCCGTGCTGTTCCCGATCGTGATGAAGCTCGACTTCGGGATGACGCCCGAGCACACCGCGATCTGGTTCGGCATCCTGGTGCTGATCTGCGTCGAGGTCGGCCTGATCACCCCTCCGTTCGGGCTCAACGTCTTCGTGATCAACTCGCTCGCGCCCGAGGTGCCGATGGCCGAGTCGTTCCGCGGCGTGATGCCGTTCCTGCTGAGCGACTTCATCCGCGTGCTGGTCCTGATCGCGTTCCCGATCATCACGCTGGGCGTGCTGCGAATACTGGGTTAGCGCGGCGCGAGGCGCGCGAGACACGCCCGGCGCCGGCGCTGCCCGGGGGGCCCCGTCAGGGCGCGGCGCCCGTGTCGTCCTCGAGCAGCTGCGCGCTGCTCGTGTCGGGCAGCGACTCGACGTCGCGCAGCTTGCGCTCGATCGCCCGCGTGCGCACCGCCGCGGTGCCGAGCGTCGTGCTTGCGCGGTCGATCTGCTCCTTGGTCTTCGCGAGCACGTCGCCGAACTTGCCGAACTCGGTCTTGACCGCGCCGAGCAGTTGCCAGACCTCGCTCGAGCGCTTCTCGACCGCCAGCGTGCGAAAGCCCATCTGCAGGCTCGACAGGATCGCCGCCAGCGTGCTCGGGCCGGCGACGACGACGCGCCAGGTGCGCTGCAGGTCGTCCATCAGCCCGGGGCGGCGAACGGCCTCGGCGTACAGGCCCTCGGTGGGCAGGAACATCAGCGCGAAGTCGGTGGTGTCGGGCGGCGAGATGTACTTGGTGCGGATCGTCTTGGCCTCGAGACGCAGCCGCTGC
This sequence comes from uncultured Burkholderiales bacterium, assembly GCA_937872345.1. Classification (GTDB taxonomy): domain Bacteria; phylum Pseudomonadota; class Gammaproteobacteria; order Burkholderiales; family Burkholderiaceae_E; genus Zeimonas. The sequence continues at coordinate 9,574 of CALMSQ010000060.1, forward strand.
TCGAGCTGGCGTGCGGCGGCCTCCGCCGCGGCAGGGTCGGCCTTCTCCTGCGCGATCACCAGCCGCTCGTAGTCTTCGCGCGGGAACTTCGCGTCGATCGGCAGCCAGACCGGCGCCTCGTCCCCGCGCCCCGGGAGCCGGATCGCGAACTCGACGCGTTCGCCCGACCCCGGCACCGGCGCGACGTTGGCCGCGTACTGCTCGGGCACCAGCAACTGCTCGAGCAGCGACGCGAGCTGCACCTCGCCCCAGGTGCCGCGCGTCTTCACGTTGGTCAGCACGCGCTTGAGGTCGCCCACGTCGGAGGCCAGCGCCTGCATCTCGCCCAGGCCCTTGTGCACCTGCTCGAGCCGGTCGGACACCTGCTTGAACGATGCGCCCAGCCGCTGCTCGAGCGTCGCGTGCAATTTCTCGTCGACGGTGCGGCGCATCTCCTCGAGCTTCGCGGCGTTGTCGCCCTGCAGCTGCCGCAGCTGCCGCTCGAGCGTCTCGCGCAGCGCCTCGAGCCGCAGTTCGATGCCCTCGCGCAGCGCGTTCAGGCGCTGCTCGTTGCTCTCGCGCAGGGCCCCCAGCCGCTGCTCGTTGGCTTCGGTGAGCTTGGTGAGCTGCTGCGCGAACGCGTCGATCTGGTTGTTCTGGACGCCGGCGATGGTGCCCATCTGGTGCGTCAGGTTGCGGCCGAGTTCGGCCAGCGACGCGGCGAGCTCGAGCCGGTTCTCGCGTGCCTGCGAGGCGGTCTCCTCGCGAAGCTCTCGCTGCTGCTGCAGCTGCGCCTGGTTCAGCCTGGCGAGCTCGTCGAGCGCCGGCGCCGGATCGGGGGCGCGCCGCAGCGCAAGCACCAGCAGCAGCACCACGGCGATCGCGGCCAGCACCACAGTGGCGATCGGAAGGACTTCGGTCACAGACAAGGTCGGTTCGCTCGCTCAGGCTTGTCGAAAAACACGATATCCGCGAGCATACTTGGGAGTCGGTCGGCTCCCAAACGCGGAATTCCCGTCAGGAGGCCCTCATGAAGTTCCCCGTCAGCAGGTTCCCCACGTTCGCCTCGCTCGCCGTGTCGGCCGCCGCGCTCGCGGCGCTGCCGGCCATCGCCGCCGCCGCAGCCAGCGCACCGACGGCCGATGGCGCAACCGTGTTTCGTTGCGCGACGAAGGACGGCCGCACGGTGTTCTCCGACGAACCCTGCGTCGGCGCCAACCGCGTGCAGGTCTGGAAGCCGAAGGTCGTCGCTTCGGGCATCGAGCGCTCGGGCGGGCCGGCCGGCGCGCCGGCGCCGCTGCGCGCCATCGAGGCGCCGCGGCACGATCCGTTCGTCGACTGCCAGCGCCGCGGCGGACATTTCGACCTCGCCGCGCGCATCTGCAAGCTGCCCGACGACGCTGCGCGGCAGATGTTCCGGTCGCAGTGATTCGGGCGCCGCGCAGCGTCGCGTCAGGCGTCGCGCAGCGTCGCGAGCGGGGGCACCCGCAGCACGCTGCGCAGGCTGAGCCAGCCGGCCCATAGCGCCAGGCCGGCCCCGATCGCCGCGCCCGCCGGCAGCACCCACCAGCGCGGCTCGTAGGCGAAGCGGAACACCTGGTCGGCAAGCACCCAGCCGATCGCGATCGACCCGGCGGCGGCCAGCACGCCGGCCAGCGCGCCGCTGAACGCGAGCTCGATCAGTTGCGCCGACGCCAGCTGGCGCCCCGACGCGCCCAGCGCGCGCATCAGGCCCGCCTCGCGCACGCGCTCGTCGCGCGAACTGGCGAGCGCGCCCCACAGCACCGCCACGCCGGCGGCCAGCGCGAGCACGAACAGCACCTGCACCGCGCGGATCACCTGGTCGAGCATCGTCTGCACCTGCCGCAGCAGGTTGCCGGTGTCGAACACCGTGAGGTTCGGGAAGCGCTGCACCAGCTGGCGGTCGAGGGCGGGCGCGGACGCCGGCTGGTGGTAGGCGGTGATCATCGTCTGCGGACGATCGGCCAGCGCCGCCGGCGAGAGGATCATGAAGAAGTTCACCTTCATCGAGTCCCAGGCGACCTTGCGCACGCTGGTCACGCGGGCGGTGACGATCTCGCCGGCCACGTCGAAGCCCAGCTCGTCGCCCAGCGACAAGCCGAGCGTCTTCATGATGCCCTGCTCGGCCGACACCTCGCGCGCGCCCGGCGCAAACCACCGGCCTTCGACGATCGCGTTGTGGCCCGGCAGCCGGTCGGCGTACGACAGGTTGAACTCTCGATCGACGAGCCGCTGGGCGCGGTCGCCCTCGTAGTCTTCCGGGCGCACCGGCTTGCCGTTCACCGTCACCAGGCGGCCGCGGATCATCGGATAGAGATCGGGCGCGCGCACGCCGGCGGCCTCGAGCGCCGCCTGCACCGCCGCGGTCTGGTCGGGCTGGATGTTGACGATGAAGCGGTTCGGCGCATCGGGCGGGCTCGCGCGCCGCCAGCCGTCGACCAGATCGGTGCGCGTGACCGTCAGCAGCAGCAGCGCCATCAACCCGACCGACAGCGCCACCGTTTGGGTGACTGTCATCGCGCGTCGCCGCGACCACGACGCGAAGGCCAGGCGCAGCGCCGGGCTTCCGGCGACGAAGCTCGCGTGCCGCATCGGCTCGAGCAGCCGCACCACGGCGAACACGACGACGACGAACGCAAGCGCGCCGAGCGCGAAGCCGCCGATCGACACCAGCGCCAGCCGCGGGTCGCGCGCGAACCAGAACAGCAGCCCGCAGAAGGCCGCCGCCGCCAGGCCGACCGCGATCCACGCCGACGCCGGCGCGGCGGCGACTTCGCGCCGCAGCACGCGCAGCGGCGGGACGCCTGCCAGCCGCAGGAACGGCCAGGCGCCAAAGCCCGCCATCAGCACCAGCGCGACGATCAGCGCCTGCGCAGCGGGTAGCCAGCCGGCAGCGGGCAACGGCACCTCGATCATCGGGGCGATCGCCGCGACGAGCCCGAAGTGCACCGCCCAGCCGAGCGCAATGCCGAGCAGCGCGCCGGCCAGCGCGACCCACAGCAACTCCATGCCGAGCAGGCCGAGCAGGCGCCGCTGGCCCACGCCCATCGCCTTCATCACCGCGCAACCGTCGAGGTGCCGCTCGGCGAAGCGGCGCGCCGCCAGCCCGATCGCCACCGCCGCGATCAGCGCCGACAGCAGCGCCACCAGCGACAGGAACTGCCCGGCGCGGTCGAGCGTCGCGCGCAGTTCGGGCCTTCCGCTCTCGAGCGACTCGATTCGCTGGCCGCGCCCGAGGCGGGGCTGCGCCCACTGCGCGAAGCCGGCCACCGCGCGCGCGTCGCCCGCGAACATCAGCTGCCAGCGCACGCGGCTCGCGGGCTGCACGAGGCGCGTGGCCGCCAGGTCGCCGAGCGAGAACATCGCGCGCGGCGCGAAATTGACGAAACCGGTGCCGCGATCGGGCTCCAGCGTGATCAGGCCCGCGACGCGGAAGCTCGCGTCGCCGAGCGCCACCGTGCCGCCGCGCGCGACGCCGAGCGCCTGCGCCAGGTGCGGATCGAGCCAGACCTCGCCGTGCGCGGGCGCGTGCTGCGCCGCTTCGTCGGGGGCACCCGGTGCGTCGGCGATGCGCACGCGGCCGCGCAGCGGGTAGTTGTCGCTGACCGCCTTCACCGACGCGAGCTGCGGCAGGCCGCCGGCCAGCGCCATGCTGGGGAACACGACGGTGCGCGCGACCTGCAGGCCGCGCCGAGCCGCTTCGGCGGCGAGCGCTTCGTCGGGCGCCGCGTCGGAGCCGATCACGAGGTCGGCGCCCAGCAACTGCGCGGCCTCCTGCTCGAGCGCACCGCGCATCCGGTCGACGAAGAAGCCGACGCTGGCGATCGCTCCAACCGCGACCACCAGCGCCGCCACCAGCAGGCGCAGCTCGCCTGCGCGCCAGTCGCGCCGCGTCAGCCGGAGCGACAGCAGCAGATCGTGCATCGAGTGCCTAGAGCTTGAAGGGACTGAAATCGGTGTCCCGATCGTACCAGTCCTCGTGCTCGGCCCGCTTGAGGAACCCGACCACCTTGTAGGTCACCGGCGTGAACGCCACCTCGACCAGCGTCTTGCCGATCCACTGCGACACCATCAGTTGCGGGATCAGCTCGTTCGGGATGATGCCGCTGTTCCAGAACGCCAGCGGGTAGAACAGCGACGAGTCGACGCCCTCGCCCACGATCGTCGAGCCGATCGTGCGCGCCCACAGGTGCCGGCCCTCGGTCATCAGCTTCATCTTGGCGAGCACGAACGAATTGACGAACTCGCCGCAGAAGTAGGCGGTGAGCGACGCCAGCACGATGCGCCACGCATTTCCGAACGCGATCTCGTAGGCGTCCTGGTGCGGCCAGCCCGGCGCCGGGGGCAGCTGGACCACCGCCCAGGCCATGAACGCGGCGAAGCTCATCGCGGCGAAGCCGGCCCAGATCACGCGGCGCGCCTTCGCATAGCCGTACACCTCGGTGAGGATGTCGCCGAAGATGTACGAGATCGGGAAGAACATGACGCCGGCGCCGAAGGTGGCGGCGCCGATCACGGGCAGATGCACCTGGACGGCCTTGGCCGGTCCGATCAGGTTCGAGCAGATGTAGACGGTGACGAAACCCGCCATCACCAGCTCGTAGTATCGGTAGCTGCGCTGGGGCGCAGCGTGGCCGGACCGAGGTTTTTTAATCATGGTTGCGCCTCGAACATGAAGCGCGAAGCATAGCCGATCGCCACCCGCCCCATCCGCACCGAGGGCCCCGAAGGGCCCGCCCGGTTGCTACCATCGTTGCTCCGAACGGAGAACCCCATGCCCGAGTCCAGAATCCGCCTCGAGATCGCCGACCGCGTCGCGCGGCTCACGCTCGACCGCCCCGCGCAGATGAACGCGATCGACCCGCCGTTCTGGCGCGAGCTCGACGACATCCTGGCGACGCTGCAGCGCGATGCGCCGGCGCGCGCGCTGGTGCTCGACGCCACCGGCAAGCACTTCTGCGCCGGCATGTCGCTCGACGCATTCAGCTCGTCGATCGCGCTGGACGACTCGAGCGCCGCCGCGCGCGCCAACATCGCGCCGATGCTCGCCGACATGCAGCGCACGCTCGACCGGCTGGCCGACCTGCGCGTGCCGGTGCTGGCCGCCATCCAGGGCGCATGCGTCGGCGGCGGCGTCGACCTGGTCTGCGCCGCCGACATGCGGTATTGCAGCGCCGACGCGTTCTTCTGCATCCAGGAGATCAACATCGGCATGGCCGCCGACCTCGGCACGCTGCAGCGGCTGCCGAAGCTGATTCCCGAGGGCGTCGCCCGGGAGCTCGCCTACACCGGGCGCAGGCTGCCCGCCGCGCGTTCGCTGGCGCTGGGCCTCGTGAACGAGGTCTTCGCCGACGGCGACGCGATGCTGGCCGGCGTCATGCAGGTCTCGCGCGAGATCGCCGCGAAGCCGCCGGTGGCGGTCTGGGCGAGCAAGCAGGCGATCGACTACGCCCGCGACCACTCGGTGGCCGACGGCCTGCGCCAGATGGGCTGGCTGCAATCGGGGCTGTGGGACACCGCCGCGGTCGCCGAGGCCATCCGGGCGCGCGCCCAGAAGCGCGAGCCGTCGTTCCCCGACCTCGTCCCGCTGCGCTACTTCACCGACGCGGCCACCGCGGCCGACGCGCCGCATCGCTCCGGTGCCGACACCGACCCGGCGCGCCGGTCATGAAGACGGCCTCCCTCGACTGGTACTTCGACTTCGTCTCGCCGTTCTCGTACCTGCAGAGCGCGAAGCTCGACGCGTTCGCGGCGCACGCGACGCTCACCTGCCGGCCGGTGCTGTTCGCAGGTCTGCTGCAGCACTTCGGCAACGTGGGCCCCGCCGAGATCGAACCGAAGCGCCGCTGGACCTTCGAGCACGTCGCCTGGCTCGCGCACGAGCACGGCATTGCGCTGAAGCTGCCGCCCGCGCACCCGTTCGTGCCGCTGCGACTGCTGCGGCTGTCGATCGTGCTGGGCAATCCGGTCGAGGTGGTGCAGCGGTTGTTCGCGTTCGTCTGGCGCGACGGCCAGTTGCCCACCGACGACGACGCGTTCGGCCGCCTGCTCGACGAGTACGGCGTCGCGCTGGCGGATCTCGACGCGCC
>CALMSQ010000061.1:0-16140 GCA_937872345.1 uncultured Burkholderiales bacterium
TTGCGCCGCGTCGTCGAGGGCGTGCGCCAGGAGCTGCTGCGCGTGCCCGACGTGCAGAAGATCGAGCTGTTCGGCGTGCAGGAGCAGCGCATCTACGTCGAGGCGTCCACGCAGACGCTGGCCACGCTGGGGATCGATCCGCAGCGTATCGCCGAGCAGCTGCAGGCGCAGAACATCGTGACGCCGGCCGGTACCGTGCAGGGCGAGAGCCGGGCGGTGCCGCTGCGGGTGACGGGGCAGTTCGACACCGTGCGCGAAGTGCGCGAGCTGCGGCTCGACATCGGCGGGCGGGTGGTGCGTCTGGGCGACGTCGCGCGGGTGTTCCGCGGGTACGTCGATCCGCCGGTGTACACGATGAGGTTCGGCGGCCACCAGGCGATCGGCCTGGGGGTGTCGATGGTACCCAAGGGCGACGTGATCGAGCTCGGCCGCAACCTCGAGCAGGCGATGCAGCGGCTTCGCGCCGACCTGCCGGTGGGCGTGGAGTTCGCCAAGGTGTCCGACCAGCCGCGCATCGTGCACGAGGCGGTGGGCCTGTTCATGCGCGTGCTCGCCGAGGCGGTTGGCATCGTCCTCGCGGTCAGCTTCCTGACGCTGGGCCTGCGCGCGGGCGCGGTGGTGGCGCTGACGATCCCGCTGGTGCTGGCGGGCACTTTCGTCGCGATGGCCTGGTTCGGCATCGACCTGCACCGCATCTCGACCGGGGCGCTGGTCATTGCGCTCGGCCTGCTGGTCGACGACGCGATGATCGCGATCGAGATGATGGCGCGGAAAATCGAGGAAGGGTTCGACCGCTTCTCCGCGGCCACGTTCGCCTATACCAGCACCGCGTTCCCGATGCTCACCGGGACGCTGATCACGGCCTCGGGCTTTCTCCCGATCGCCACCGCGAAGTCGACCACCGGCGAGTACACGTTCGGGATCTTCGCGGTCGTGACGATCGCGCTGCTCGTCTCCTGGGTGGCCGCGGTCGGCCTCACGCCGTTCATCGGTTTCTACCTGCTGAAAAAGCCTCGCGACGAGGGGCACGAGGTGTTCGACACGCGGTTCTATCGCGGGCTGCGCCGGACGATCGAATGGTGCATGCGCCGCCGCTGGCTCACCATCGGGGCCACCGTTGCGGCCTTCGCGCTGGGCGTCGTCGGCATGGGCCTGACCGAGAAGCAGTTCTTCCCGAACTCGAACCGGGCCGAGATCCTGGTCGAGATGTGGCTGCCCGAGGGGTCGAGCTATCGGGCCACCGAGCAGCAGGCACGCAGGCTGGAGGCCTACCTGGCGAAGGATGCCGACATCGAGACCTACGTCGGATACGTGGGCAACGGATCGCCGCGCTACTACCTGTCGCTCGACCAGCAACTGTTCCGCAGCAACTTCGCGCAGTTCGTCATACTGACGCGCGACGTCGCGGGCCGCGAACGCGCGCTGGCGCGACTGCGCGGGCTCCTGGACGACGCGTTCCCGGGCGTCCGGATCCGGGCGTTCCGCACGCCGCTCGGCCCGCCGGTGGCGTACCCGATCCAGTTCCGCGTGATGGGCGACGACCACGCGCAACTCAAGGCGATCGCGACGCGGGTGGCCGAGCGCATGCGCGCCGACCCGGCGACCATCGACACCCACCTCGACTGGGGCGACCAGGCCCCGGCGGTGCGCATCGCGGTCGACCAGGACAAGGCGCGCGCGATCGGCCTGAGCTCGGCGCAGGTGGCTCGCGCGCTCGGCGGCGCGGTCTCGGGTGCCGTGATCGGCAAGTATCGCGAGGACGACCAGCTGATCGACGTCGTGATGCGCGCGCCGCCGGGCGAACGCGCTTCGCTGGCCAACCTGCGCAACCTGCAGGTGCGCACCGCCAGCGGCCGCTCGGTGCCGCTCGCCCAGGTCGCCGCCATCGAGGAGACGATGGAGGAGCCCATCGTGTGGCGGCGCAGCCGGGTCCCGGTGATCACCGTGCGCGCCGACATCGTCGACGGCGTCCAGGCGCCGGACGTCAGCGTGCGTATCGACAGGACGCTGGAAGCGCTGCGCGGCGAGTTGCCCCCCGGCTACCGGATCGAAGCCGGCGGCCCGTTCGAGGAGAACGCCAAGGCGCAGGCGTCGATCAACGCCGGGATGCCGATGCTGGCTGCGGCGGTGCTGGCGCTGCTGATGATCCAGCTGCGCAGCTTCTCGCTCACCGCGATGGTGCTGCTCACCGCCCCGCTGGGGGTCATCGGCATCGCGGCGGCGCTGCTGCTGTTCGCCAAGCCGTTCGGCTTCGTCGCCATGCTCGGCATGATCGCGCTGGGCGGCATGATCATGCGCAACACGGTGATCCTGGTCGACCAGATCCGCCAGGACGTGGGTGCCGGCCTGACCCGCTGGGACGCGGTTCGCGAGTCGGCGGTGCGGCGCTTCCGCCCGATCACGCTGACCGCCGCCGCGGCGGTGCTGGCGATGATCCCGCTGTCGCGCGACGTGCTGTGGGGGCCGATGGCCTTCGCGATCATGGGCGGGCTGATCGTGGCCACCGCGCTCACCTTGTTGTTCGTGCCGGCGCTTTACGTCGCCTGGTACCGGCTCTCGCCTGCGTCGCGCTGACCGGTCGCGCGGGGCTGCGCAGACGGCAGCCTCGATCGGTCGCGCGCTCGTGGTGTGCGCCCGGCCCGGCCAGGGGCCGAGCAACCGCCCGCGCGAACGACGCGGCCCGCTGCGCGGGCTGCCCTCCCTCCCTACGAAGGTTGCCGCGCCGCGCGGCAACCTTCTCGTCCGGTCGGCGCGTCCCGCGCGCGGGCGGTTGCTCGGCCCCTGGCCGGGCCTCGAGGCGTTGGCGTTCGACACGCCCGGTCGAGGCTGCCGTCCGCGCGGGCCCGCGCGACCGCTCGGCGCGATGGTGCTCTCGCTTCTGACAGGGCGGAGGGCGCTTCGTCGCTTCGTTTAGAATGGCGCGTTTTCGCGGCCGTGGCGGAATTGGTAGACGCACCAGGTTTAGGTCCTGGCGCTGCAAGGCGTGAAGGTTCGAGTCCTTTCGGCCGCACCACGGCACCCCGCGATCGCCGCGGAACGCTCCCACATTCGAGACCTGGATGACCCGAGATGGCAACGCAACTTGAAACGACCGGCGCGCTCGAGCGCAAGCTGGCCATGGCCGTGCCGGTGGCCGAGATCAACCGGCAGGTCGTCGAGCGCCTGCGCAAGCTTTCGCGCAACGTCAAGATGCCCGGCTTCCGGCCCGGCAAGGTGCCGATGAAGATGATCGAGCAGTCCTACGGGCCGCAGGTGCACGCCGAAGTGCTCGGCGACGCGGTGTCGAAGGCGTTCAGCGACGCGGTCGACGAGCACAAGCTGCGCGTCGCCGGCCAGCCGCGGATCGAGACGCGCGAGGGCGCCGCCGAGCACGAGCTCGGCTTCACCGCCACCTTCGAGGTCTACCCGGAAGTGGCGCTGGGCGATCCGGCCACGCTCGAGCTCGAGCGGGTGTCTTGCCAGGTGGGCGAGGCCGAGGTCGACAAGACGGTCGAGATCCTTCGCAAGCAGCGCGTCACCTGGGCGGCGGCGGACCGGGCGGCGCAGGACGGTGATCGCGTGACGATCGATTTCGTCGGCACGCTCGACGGCGTGGCTTTCGAGGGCGGCTCGGCCACCGAGTTTCCGTTCGTGCTCGGCGAAGGGCGCATGCTGCCCGATTTCGAGGCGGGCGTGCGCGGCGCCGGAACCGGCGAGAAGAAGACCTTCCCGGTCGCCTTCCCGGCGGAGTACGGCTCGGTCGAACTGGCGGGCAAGACCGCGCAGTTCGAGGTCACGATCCGCAAGGTCGAGGCACCTCAGCTTCCGCAGGTCGACGAAGCGTTCGCCCGCCAGCTCGGCGTCCCCGACGGCGACCTGGCACGGATGCGCGCCGACATCCGCGCGAACCTCGAGCGCGAGGTCGGCCAGCGCGTGCGCTCGCGCAACAAGGCTGCGGTCATGGAGGCGCTGACGAAGCTCGCCGCGTTCGAGCTGCCCAAGGCGCTGGTCGAGGCCGAGAGCAGGGCGCTAGGCGAGCGCGCGATCGAGGACCTCCGGCAGCGCGGAATCGACCCGAAGAACATGCCGCCGATCCCGCCCGACACCTTCCGCGAGCAGGCCGAGCGGCGGGTCCGCCTGGGCCTGATCGTCGCCGAGATCGTCCGCGAGCACGGGCTGCAGGCCAAGCCCGACCAGATCCGCAGGCAGATCGAGGAGTTCGCGCAGGCCTACGAGAACCCGGGCGAAGTGGTGCGCCACTACTTCAGCGACCGCAATCGCCTGGCCGAGGTCGAGGCGATCGTCGTCGAACAGAACGTCGTCGACTGGGCGCTGTCGAAGGCGCGCGTCACCGACCGGGCGCTGCCCTTCGACGAGCTGATGTCGGCAGGCTGAGGCGCGGCGGACACGGAACTTCAACGGAGCGAGACATGACCTTCAACAGCATGGTCGAAGACCTGGTCAATGCGCACCTGGCGCAGCGCCAGGAGACGCAGGGGCTGGGCATGGTCCCGATCGTCATCGAGCAGAGCGGCCGGGGCGAGCGCGCCTACGACATCTATTCGCGGCTGCTGCGCGAGCACGTGATCTTCCTGGTCGGACCGGTGATGGACCAGTCGGCGAACCTGATCGTCGCGCAACTGCTGTTCCTGGAGTCCGAGAACCCCGACAAGGACATCTCGTTCTACATCAACTCGCCAGGCGGGTCGGTGTCTGCGGGGCTGGCCATCTACGACACGATGCAGTTCATCAAGCCGGCGGTCAGCACGCTGTGCCTGGGCATCGCCGCGAGCATGGGCGCGTTCCTTCTCGCCGCCGGAACCAAGGGCAAGCGCTTCGCGCTCCCGAACGCGCGCATCATGATCCACCAGCCCTCGGGGGGTGCGCAGGGGCAGGCCTCCGACATCGAGATCCACGCGCGCGAGATCCTCTACACGCGCGAGCGGCTCAATCGCATCCTCGCCGAGAAGACCGGGCAGCCGATCGAGCGCATCGCGGCCGACACCGACCGGGACAACTTCATGTCCTCGGAAGATGCGGTAAGCTACGGACTGATCGACAAGGTTTTGTCAAGTCGAGGCGAAGGTGCCTGATCCGGGGCACCCATCCGGGCACGGCGGGTCGCGGCGCGCCCGGCCGTCCGGCAGGCCGGAGCGAACATGACGGACAAGAAGGGATCCACCGAGAAACTGCTGTACTGCTCCTTCTGCGGCAAGAGCCAGCACGAGGTGCGCAAGCTGATCGCGGGCCCGTCGGTGTTCATCTGCGACGAATGCATCGAGCTGTGCAACGACATCATCCGTGACGAGACGCAGGCCGAGGGCGCCGCGGGCGCCCAGAAGGGCGGCCTGCCGACGCCGGCCGAAATCTGCGGCATCCTCGACCAGTACGTGATCGGCCAGGAAAGCGCCAAGAAGATCCTGTCGGTCGCGGTATACAACCACTACAAGCGGCTGCGCCACAAGGGCAAGAAGGACGAGGTCGAGCTCGCCAAGAGCAACATCCTGCTGGTAGGCCCCACCGGCTCGGGCAAGACGCTGCTGGCGCAGACGCTGGCGCGCCTGCTCAACGTGCCCTTCGTGATCGCCGACGCGACGACGCTCACCGAAGCCGGCTACGTCGGCGAGGACGTCGAGAACATCATCCAGAAGCTGCTGCAGAACTGCAACTACGAGGTCGAGAAGGCGCAGAGCGGCATCGTCTACATCGACGAGATCGACAAGATCTCGCGCAAGTCCGACAACCCGTCGATCACCCGCGACGTGTCGGGCGAAGGCGTGCAGCAGGCACTGCTCAAGCTGATCGAGGGCACCGTGGCGTCGGTGCCGCCGCAGGGCGGGCGCAAGCACCCCAACCAGGATTTCGTCCAGATCGACACGACGAACATCCTGTTCATCTGCGGCGGCGCGTTCGACGGGCTCGAGAAGGTCATCCGCAGCCGCTCCGAGCGCTCCGGAATCGGCTTTGGCGCCGAGGTTCGCAGCGCCAACGAGCGCGCCGTCGGCGAAGTGCTGCGCGAGGTCGAGCCCGAAGACCTGGTCAAGTTCGGCCTCATTCCCGAACTGGTCGGGCGGCTGCCGGTGGTGGCCACGCTCGACGAACTCAACGCCGACGCGCTCGTGCAGATCCTCATCGAGCCGAAGAACGCGCTGGTCAAGCAGTACCAGCGGCTGTTCTCGATGGAAGGCGTCGACCTCGAGGTGCGGCCCGCCGCGTTGCAGGCGATCGCCCGCAAGGCGCTCAAGCGCAAGACCGGCGCGCGCGGGCTACGCTCCATTCTCGAGCAGACGCTGCTCGACATCATGTTCGACCTGCCCAGCCTGCAGAACGTCCAGAAGGTGGTCGTCGACGAGAACGCCATCGAAGGCGACGGCAAGCCGCTGGTGATCTACGCGGACACCCCGAGGGTTTCCGGGTCGAACTGACCGTCATCGGCCCCCAACGGCCCCGATCGGCGGCTATCGTCTCGCTTCCGCTCCTTTTGCGCCGGCCGCTCGCCCCCGGCCGGCGGCGAAAGGCGGGGCCCGCCCCGCCGACCGTTGCGAATTGACCCCATCGGGGTGCCCCCACGGGGGGCCGGCGGCTCGAATCGTCGTATCCTCGACCGCGAATGCTTGAAATCTCCGCCGGCGGCGCCACATCGCCCGGGAGGTCCACATGGAGAACCCAATGTCCGAAGAGCAGGTCCCCGCCATCCAGTCGCTGCCGCTGCTGCCGCTGCGCGACGTGGTGGTGTTTCCCCACATGGTGATCCCGCTGTTCGTCGGCCGGCCCAAGTCCATCAAGGCGCTCGAGGCCGCGATGGAGGTCGGCAAGAGCATCATGCTGGTCGCCCAGCGCAACGCCTCGAAGGACGAGCCGGTCGCCGACGACATCTACGAGATCGGCTGCGTCTCGAACATCCTGCAGATGCTCAAGTTGCCCGACGGCACCGTGAAGGTGCTGGTCGAGGGCGTGCGTCGCGCGCGGATCCTGGGCATCGACGACAGCGGCGCCCACTTCACCTGCGAGCTCGCGCCGGTCGAGCCGCCCACGGCCGAGAGCCCCGAGACCGAGGCGCTGCGCCGCGCGATCCTCGCGCAGTTCGACCAGTACGTGAAGCTGAACAAGAAGGTGCCGCCCGAGATCCTGGCGTCCCTCGCCGGCATCGACGACGCCGGCCGGCTCGCCGACACGATCGCCGCCCACCTGCCGATCAAGATCGAGCAGAAGCAGAACATCCTCGAGACCAACGAGGTGTCCGAGCGGCTCGAGAAGCTGCTCACGCAGATCGAGACCGAGCTCGACATCCTGCAGGTCGAGAAGCGCATCCGCGGGCGCGTCAAGCGCCAGATGGAGAAGAGCCAGCGCGAGTACTACCTGAACGAGCAGGTCAAGGCGATCCAGAAGGAGCTCGGCGAGGGCGAGGACGGCGCCGACATGGACGAGCTCGAGAAGAAGGTCAAGGCTGCGCGGATGCCCAAGGAGGCGCTGAAGAAGGCCGAGGCCGAGCTCAAGAAGCTCAAGCTGATGTCGCCGATGTCGGCCGAGGCGACCGTCGTGCGCAACTACATCGACACGCTGGTCGGCCTGCCGTGGCGCAAGAAGAGCAAGATCAACAACGACCTGGCCAACGCCGAGAAGGTGCTCAACGAGGACCACTGGGGCCTCGAGCGGGTCAAGGACCGCATCCTCGAGTACCTGGCCGTGCAGCAGCGGGTCGAGAAGGTCAAGGCCCCGATCCTGTGCCTGGTCGGGCCCCCGGGGGTCGGCAAGACCTCGCTCGGGCAGTCGATCGCGCGTGCCACGAACCGCAAGTTCGTGCGCATGGCGCTGGGCGGCGTGCGCGACGAGGCCGAGATCCGCGGCCACCGCCGCACCTACATCGGGTCGATGCCGGGCAAGATCCTGCAGAACCTCGCGAAGATCGGCGTGCGCAATCCGCTCTACCTGCTCGACGAAGTCGACAAGATGGGGATGGACTTCCGCGGCGATCCTTCGTCGGCGCTGCTCGAGGTGCTCGATCCCGAGCAGAACTCGACCTTCGTCGACCACTACGTCGAGGTCGAGTACGACCTGTCCGACGTGATGTTCGTGGCCACGGCCAACACGCTGAACATTCCGCCGGCGCTGCTCGACCGGATGGAGGTCATCCGCCTGTCCGGCTACACCGAGGACGAGAAGGTCAACATCGCCCAGCGCTACCTGCTTCCCAAGCAGATGAAGAACACGGGCCTGAAGGCGACCGAGGTCTCGATCGCCGAGAGCGCGCTGCGCGACATCGTTCGGTACTACACGCGCGAGGCCGGCGTGCGCTCGCTCGAGCGCGAGATCAGCAAGATCTGCCGCAAGGTCGTCAAGATGCTGCTGCTGAAGAAGCAGGAGAAGAGAATCAGCGTCACGAACAAGAACCTCGACAAGTTCCTGGGCGTGCGCCGCTACAGCTTCGGCATCGCCGAGAAGGAGAACCAGGTCGGGCAGGTCACCGGGCTCGCCTGGACCGAGGTCGGGGGCGAACTGCTGACGATCGAGGCGGTGGCGATCCCCGGCAAGGGGAAGACCACCTTCACCGGCAAGCTCGGCGACGTGATGCAGGAATCGATCAAGGCGGCGATGACGGTGGTGCGGCGGCGCGCCCGGCGGCTGGGGATCAGGGACGACTTCTACGAGAAGAGCGACATCCACATCCACGTGCCCGAGGGCGCGACGCCCAAGGACGGGCCGAGTGCGGGCATCGCGATGACGACGGCGCTCGTGTCGGTGCTCAGCGGCATCCCCGTGCGCGCCGACGTCGCGATGACCGGCGAGATCACGCTGCGCGGCGAGGTGCTCGCGATCGGCGGCCTGAAGGAGAAGTTGCTCGCGGCGCATCGCGGCGGCATCCGCACGGTGCTGATCCCCGAGGAGAACGTGAAGGACCTCGCCGAGATTCCCGACAACGTGAAGAACAAGCTCGAGATCGTGCCGGTGAAGTGGATCGATCGCGTGCTCGAGATCGCGCTCGAGCGACAGCCGCAACCGCTTCCCGAAGAGGCTCCGGCCTCGAGCGGCACGGCGGTCGCTGCAGCGCCGACGGGAACCGGCGGAGACGTCGTCACGCACTGAGCGCCGGGGCCGCATTACAGAGGGAAACGGGCCCATTTCACGACCCCGGCTCGGCTTGACACTGGCCGGGCCGGGCGATTTAATACGGCTCCACTTTCCCGCGTCATCTGCTGCCCGAGGCAGCGTCATCTCGAAGCGCGCAGTGCCACGAGCGCTCGTCCAACACGAATCCGGAGTGAGGGGGTTTTCAGTGAACAAGACCGAATTGATCGACCACATCGCGAAGCAGGCCGACATCTCGAAGGCCGCCGCGGGTCGGGCGCTCGAAGCGCTGGTCGGCGCGGTTCGCACGACGCTGCGCAAGGGCGGCACGGTGACGCTGGTCGGGTTCGGTACGTTCGCGGTCGGCAAGCGCGCGGCGCGCAGCGGGCGCAACCCGCGCACCGGCGCGACGATCAAGATCAAGGCCGCCAAGGTGCCGAAGTTCCGCCCCGGCAAGGCGCTGAAGGACGCGATCAACTAGGCGCAGAAAAGGCGGCGGGTTGATCGGCCGCCAGCGGTTCATATATAATCGCCGACTTCGCTGCGCATCGCGCGATGCGGGTCGCCAAGCCTCGGCAACGTCGGGGCGCGAAGGCCCGCACGATGCCCTGATCGGGGGTGCTTAGCTCAGCTGGTAGAGCGGCGCCCTTACAAGGCGTAGGTCGGGAGTTCGAACCTCTCAGCACCCACCAGCCGCCGGGCGGCGCGAGGCGAGCGGGCGAAGAAGAAATGCAGGCCATGCATCGAAGGAGTGGTAGTTCAGTCGGTTAGAATACCGGCCTGTCACGCCGGGGGTCGCGGGTTCGAGTCCCGTCCACTCCGCCAACACCCGAAGGGCGAACGAGAGTTCGCCCTTTTTTTTCCATCCGGCTTCCATCTGGCAGGGTCGCATGTTCGATACGGTCAGGAAACACCAACGGCTGATGCAGTTCGTGCTGCTCGTGCTGATCTTCCCGGCATTCGCGTTCTTCGGGATCCAGGGCTACGAGAAGTTCTTCTCCGACGAGGGGACGGTGGCCAAGGTGGGTTCGAGCAAGATCAGCCGTCAGGAGTTCGAGTTCGCCCATCGGCGGCAGATCGAGCAGCTGCGCCAGATGCTGGGCGAGCGCTTCGACTCGTCGCTGGTCGACAACGACGCCGCCCGCGGGCAGGTGCTCGACGGGCTGATCGCGCAGCGGGCGCTGCTCGCCGAGGCGCTCGACAAGCACATTGCCGTTCCCGACGAGCAGTTGCGCCGCGCGATCGCGGCGATCCCGGGCCTCACCGGCAGCGACGGCAAGTTCGACATCGAGCGCTACCGCCAGCTGCTGCGGGCGCAGGGCAAGAACGAGCAGGTCTTCGAGGGCGAGATGCGCAGCGACCTGGCGTTGCAGACGCTGCCCGAGGCGATTTCGCAGACGGCCTTCGTGCCCGCCTCGCTGGTCGACCGGATGATCGCGCTGGGCGAGCAGACGCGCGAGGTTCGCGAGCTGCTGTTCAAGGCGGAAGACTTCGCGGCGAAGGTGACCCCGACCGACGCGCAACTCACGGCCTTCTACGAGCGCAACGCGCAGGCGTTCGAGGTTCCCGAGAACGCCCGCGTCGAGTACCTGGTGCTGTCGGGCGACGCGGTCGCGAAGCAGATCAAGGTGTCCGAACAGGATGCGCGCGCGTACTACGAGCAGAACAAGGCGCGCTACACCACGCCCGAGCAACGACGCGCGAGCCACATCCTGATCAAGGTCGAGCCGGGCGCGAGCGACGCCCAGAAGAAGGCGGCCCGCGCGAAAGCCGAGGACATCCTGGCCAGGCTGAAGGCAGGTGCCGATTTCGCCGCGCTGGCGAAGGCCGAATCGCAGGACCCGGGCTCGGCGGCGTCGGGAGGTGACCTCGGGTTCTTCACGCGCGACACGATGGTCAAGCCGTTCGCCGACGCTGCGTTCGCGCTCGGCCAGGGCGAGACGAGCGGCGTGGTCGAGTCCGAGTTCGGCTACCACGTCATCCGGGTCACCGAGATCCGGCCGGCCACGCAGCGCGATTTCGAGGCGGTGCGCGCCTCGATCGAGGCCGAGATCCGCGCGCAGCAGGTCGGCTCGCGTTTCGCCGAGGCGGCGGAAACCTTCAGCAACCTGGTCTACGAGCAGGCCGACTCGCTCGCCCCGGCCGCGCAGCGCTTCGGCCTGCAGGTGCAGACGGCCGACGAGGTCGGCCGCGCGAACACGCCGAATCTGCCGCGCGAGCATCCGCTGAACAATCCGCGCGTGCTGGCGGCGCTGTTCAGCGCCGACTCGATCGCCAGCAAGCGCAATACCGAGGCCATCGACGTCGGCAACAACACGCTGGTCTCGGCGCGAATCGTCGAGCACCGGCCGGCGCAGCGCAAGCCGTTCGACGCGGTGAAGGACCAGGTGCGGCAGCTGGTCGTGCGCGAGGAGTCGCACAAGCTCGCGGTGCAGGCCGGCGAGGCGAGGCTGAAGGCGCTGCGCGCCGGCGAAGCCGCGGCCGGCCTGTCGGCGCCGCGGACCGTGACGCGCGCGCCGGGGCCGCAGATGCCGGCCCAGGCCATCGAGGCCGTGTTCGGAGCGCCTTCGGAGCCGCTGCCGGCGTTCGTCGGCACCGATCTCGGCCCGCAAGGCTACGCGATCTACCAGGTGACGAAGGTGACCCTGCCGGACGCCAAGCGCGTCGAGGAACGGCGCGCCACCTATCGCCAGCAGTTGCAGCAGGTCTACGCGCAGCAGGCGCTCAGCGACTACCTGGAGTCGGTGAAGGCGCGCTCGAAGATCGTGCGCTACCCCGAGCGCCTGGCCAGCGGCGACGGACGCTAGGGCCCGGTCAGGCCGCGATCCGTCCCGCGGCCTCGGCCACTGCGCCGGCTTCGGCGGCGCGAAGCTCGACGGCGGGCGCCTCGTCGACCCGAAGGTAGTTGCGCTTCATCGACCGGTCGTAGGCCGGGTCGTAGTGCAGCGCCAGCATCGACTCGACGAACGCCTCCCACTGGCCGGCCGCCGCCATCGCGCGCCAAGCCTCGACCTGCCGATGGCCATGCAGCGGCACCAGGCGCTCGAGGCGCTCGTAGAGCAGCGCCGGGTCGGCGGTGAAGTGGCGGTACTCGCGAAGCAGCAGCGCGGCGCGCACCGGCACGCTGGCCTCGACCCGCGTGCACGGCGCCGCGCGCATCGCCGCGATCAGCGCGTCGGGGACGTGGCAGCGGCCGACGCGACGGCTCTCGGACTCGACGAACACCGGGCGCGCGGGATCGAAGCGTCGCATCGCGTCCCACAAAAGGGTCTCGAAGGCTTTCTGCGACGGTTGCTGCGACTGCGGCATCAGGCCGAGCACCGAGCCGCGATGGCAGGCGATCGCCTCGAGGTCGAGGACCTGCGCGCCGTCGGCTGCGAGCTGCTGCAGGATCAGGCTCTTGCCGGTCCCGGTGCGTCCGGCGAGCACGTGCAGGCGAAGGCCTGCAGGCCAGCGGGCGATATCCTCGAGCGCACGGCGGCGAAACGCGCGGTAGCCGCCCTCCATCACCGCCGTGCGCCAGCCGATCCGCGCGAACACGGTGGCGAGCGCCCCGGAGCGGTTCCCGCCGCGCCAGCAGTAGACGAGCGGCCGCCAGTCGTGCGGCCGGTCGCCGAACAGCCGATCGATCAGCGTGCCGACGTTGCGGGCGACGATCGCTGCGCCGGTGCGGCGCGCCTCGAATGCCGACTGCTGCTTGTGGATCGTGCCCACCAGCGCGCGCTCGGCATCGTCGAGCACCGGCGCGCTGATCGCGCCCGGCAGGTGGTCTTCGCCGAACTCTGACGGGCTGCGAGCGTCGACGATCGCGTCGAAGGCGTCGAGCCGCGCGACGGCCTCGTCGATCGGGATCACCTGTGGGTCTTTCATGGGGACAACGCGGATGTCCGGGGCAGGCCCCGGTCGTTGGCGGCAGGCCCGGGCGATTCTATCAGCGCCGATGCGGGCCCGAGGGTGGGGAGAAAGGGGCGCGAAGGCGCGCGCCTGCACGTACAATGCACGACGGGGAACGCAACGATGAAAGTATTCAATCTCGCCTGCGAGCACGACCACCGGTTCGAAGGCTGGTTCGGATCGGCGCAGGCCTTCGACGAGCAGCGCGAGCGCGGGCTCGTCGAGTGCCCGGTGTGCGCCAGCAAGTCGGTGCGCAAGATGCCCAGCGCGCCGCGGCTGAACCTGTCCTCGGGCCACGAGCCTGCGCCCGAGGCTGGCCAGTCGGGCCGTGGCCAGCTGGCAGCGGCGATGCCGACGCCGCAACAGTTGCAGGCGCTGTGGATGAAGATGGCGCGCCACCTCGCCGAGCATACCGAGGACGTCGGAGAGCGATTCGCGGAAGAGGCGCGGCGCATCCACTACAACGAAGCGCCCGAGCGCGGCATCCGCGGCGTGGCCACGCCCGAACAGCGGGCCGAGCTCGAGGACGAGGGCATCGAGGTGCTCTCGTTTCCGCTGCCGGCGGCGGCGAAAGAGCCGCTGCAGTAGAGAGGCGCTGCAGCAGGAACGCTGCTGCAGCGGGCGCGCTCAGCGTCGCGCGTACTGCGTGGCGCCGAACAGGATCTCGCGTGCCTTCTCGTCGATCGGCTTGCGCTGGTCCGCGAGCACGGTGATCGCGCGGGCTACCGCCGGGCGCGCAGCGATCGCCTCGAACCACCGTTTCACCTGCGGGTAGTCGGCGAGGTCGATGCCCTGGTTGGCATGCGAGCGTATCCACGGCCAGGTCGCGATGTCGGCGATCGAGTACTGGCGCCCGCCCAGGTACGCGCTTGTGGCTTCGAGCCGCCGGTCGAGCACGCGGTACAGGCGCTTGGCCTCGTTGGTGTAGCGGTCGATCGCGTAGGCGATCGTCTCGGGCGCGTACATGCGGAAGTGATGCGTCTGGCCCAGCATCGGGCCGACGCCGCCCATCTGGAACATCAGCCACTGCAGCACCTCGTACTTGCCTCGCGTGCTGCGCGGCATGAACTTGCCGGACTTCGCCGCGAGGTAGACGAGGATCGCCCCGGACTCGAACAGCGAGATCGGCTTGCCGTCCGGGCCGTCGCTGTCGACGATCGCCGGGATCTTGTTGTTCGGGCTGATCGCGAGGAACGCGGGGTCGAACTGGTCCCCGGCGCGGATGTCGATCGGATGCACGGCATAGGGAAGGCCGCACTCCTCGAGCATGATGTGGACCTTGTGGCCGTTGGGCGTGGGCCAGGAGTAGACGTCGATCACGATGCCTCCGCTCAGGCGCCGCGGGTGATCGGCATCTGCACCCTGTCGGCGCCGCCGGGAACGGGCAGGTGCCTGGCGAGCTCGAGCTTGGCGATCGCGTTACGGTGGACCTCGTCGGGCCCATCGGCAAGTCGCAGCGTGCGCTGGTGCGCATAGAGCGACGCAAGCGGGAAGTCGTCGCTGACGCCCGCGCCGCCGTGCGCCTGGATCGCCCAGTCGAGGATCTGGCAGGCGATGTTGGGCGCGACGACCTTGATCATCGCGATCTCGGCTTTGGCGACCTTGTTGCCGACCGTGTCCATCATGTAGGCGGCCTTCAGCGTGAGCAGGCGCGCCTGGTCGATCATGCAGCGCGCGTCGGCGATGCGCTCGTGCCAGACGTTGTGCGCGGAGATCGGCTTGCCGAACGCGACGCGCGATGACAGCCGCTTGCACATGTACTCGAGCGCCCGCTCGGCCACGCCGATCGAGCGCATGCAGTGGTGGATGCGCCCCGGGCCGAGGCGGCCCTGCGCGATCTCGAAGCCGCGCCCCTCGCCGAGCAGGACGTTGTCGACCGGCACCCGGACGTTCTCGAACGACACCTCGCAGTGGCCGTGCGGCGCGTCGTCGTAGCCGAACACGTTGAGCGGCCGCACCACGGTGATCCCGGGGGTGTCGGCCGGCACGACGATCATCGACTGCTGCTCGTGGCGCCCTGCGTCGGGATTGGTCTTGCCCATGAAGATGTAGACCCTGCAGCGCGGGTCGCCCGCGCCCGAAGTCCACCACTTGCGGCCGTTGATCAGGTAGTGGTCGCCCTGGCGCTCGATGCGCGCCTGGATGTTGGTGGCGTCGGACGAGGCGACCGCCGGCTCGGTCATCGCGAACGCCGAGCGGATCTCGCCGGCGAGCAGCGGGTCGAGCCACGCGCGCTTGATCGGCTCGCTCGCGTAGCGCTCGAGTGTCTCCATGTTGCCGGTGTCGGGCGCGTTGCAGTTGAAGACCTCGGGCGCCCAGGTGACGCGCCCCATGATCTCGCAGAGCGGCGCATAGTCGAGGTTGGACAGGCCCTCGGGCACGCGCGCCGACTTCGGCAGGAACAGGTTCCACAGGCCCGCCGCGCGCGCCTTGGGCTTGAGCTCCTCGACGATTTTCGTCGGGATCCACGCATTGCCGGCGCGGCGGTTCGCCGACACCTCTTCGTAGAAGCGGCGCTCGTTCGGGTAGATGTGCTCGTCCATGAACGCCAGCAGGCGCTGGCGCAGTTCGATGCATCGTGCCGAGTACTCGAATTCCATTTCGTTCTCCTGTGTCGGTGCACGCGCCGCGCGCTCAGCGCACGCGCTGCGCAATCTCCCAGCCCATTTCGGCGAGCGGCCGGGCGCGGCGCCCCGCCTCGAGCGCCTGCGCGCTCGAGGCCGTGCCGTCGACCGCGCGCTTCATGATTCCCTGCAGGATTGCCGCGAGCCGGAACATGTTGTAGGCGAGGAAGAAATCCCAGTTCGCGAGCGTCTGCGCCGGGTCGCGCCCGGTGCGCCGGCAGTAGGCCTGCACGTACTCGCGTTCCGAAGGGATGCCGAGCGCCGCGTGATCGAGCCCGGCGATGCCGCGGAACTGTCCCGGGGCGATGTGCCAGGCCATGCAGTGGTACGAGAAGTCGGCGAGCGGGTGGCCCAGCGTCGAGAGCTCCCAGTCGAGGATCGCGCGGATGCGCGGCTGCGCGCGGTCGAAGATCAGGTTGTCCAGCCGGAAGTCGCCGTGCACGATCGAGGTCTCGTCGCCCGCGGGCACGTGCTGCGGAAGCCACTCGATCAGGCGGTTCATCGCGTCGATCGGCTCGGTTTCCGACGCCTGGTACTGCTTGCTCCAGCGGCCGATCTGGCGCGCGAAGTAGTTGCC
>CALMSQ010000062.1:0-5948 GCA_937872345.1 uncultured Burkholderiales bacterium
GGCACCGCGGCGTGGATCTTCGCGATGCGGTCGATCGCGAGGATGTCGCCGGTGGGCTTGCGGGTGAACTTGTAGGCGCCGTGGCTGGTGCCGATCGCGATCGCCAGCGCGTCGACGCCGGTGCGCGCAACGAAGTCGCGCGCCTGGTCGGGGTCGGTGAGCAGCATGTCGTGGCTGAGCTTGCCAGCCGCGCCGACGCCGTCTTCCTCGCCGGCCTCGCCGGTCTCGAGCGAGCCCAGGCAGCCGAGCTCGCCCTCGACCGACACGCCGACCGCGTGCGAGAACTCGCAGACCTTGCGGGTGACCTCGACGTTGTAGTCGTAGCTGGCCGGGGTCTTCGCGTCTTCCAGCAGCGAGCCGTCCATCATCACGCTGGTGAAGCCCGAGCGGATCGCCTGCTGGCACACCGCCGGCGACGCGCCGTGGTCCTGGTGCAGTACGACCGGGATGTCGGGATGCGCCTCGACCGCAGCGAGCACCATGTGGCGCAGGTACGGCTCGCCCGCGTACTTGCGCGCGCCCGCCGAGGCCTGCAGGATCACCGGGCTCTGCGTCTGCTGCGCGCCCTCCATGATCGCGTGGATCTGCTCGAGGTTGTTGACGTTGAAGGCGGGAACGCCGTAGCCGTGCTCGGCGGCGTGATCCAGCACCTGGCGAAGCGAAACGAGCGCCATCGGGGTCAGGCTCCTGCTGCAGTGGAGATCCGCTCGCTGCCGGCGTGCATCAGCACGAGGTCCGCGAGCCCTTCGGCAGTGAGTCCGAAGTGCGCATAGACGGCGGCCGCAGGCGCCGACTCGCCGAAGCCATCGACGCCCAGCGCGGCCACGCAGCCGTACTGCGACCACCACCGCGTGACGCCCGCCTCGACGCCGAAGCGCGGCAACCCCGCGGGCAGCACCTCGTCGCGCCAGCGCGCGTCCTGCCGGTCGAACACGGTGGACGAAGGCATCGAGACGACGCGCACCGGCACGCCGCGCGCGTCGAGCAGCTTCTGCGCCTCGACGGCCAGCGAGACTTCCGAGCCCGTGGCCAGCAACACCGCCACCGCGTCGTCACGGTCGGCGAGCACGTAGCCGCCGCGACGGATCGCCAGCACCTGTTCGGGCGAGCGCGGTTGCGCCGGCAGGTTCTGGCGCGACAGCAGCAGCGCGCTCGGGCGCGTCGCCTGTCCGAGCGCGCCCAGCCAGGCGACCGCGGTTTCGGCCGGGTCGCAGGGGCGCCAGACGTCGAGGTTCGGGATCAGCCGCAGGCTGGCGGCGTGCTCGACCGCCTGGTGCGTCGGGCCGTCCTCGCCGAGGCCGATCGAGTCGTGCGTGAACACGTGCACGACGCGCTGCTTCATCAGCGCCGCCATGCGGATCGCGTTGCGGCTGTAGTCGCTGAACGTGAGGAAGGTGCCGCCATATGGAATGAACCCGCCGTGCAGCGCCATGCCGTTCATCGCCGCGGCCATGCCGAATTCGCGCACGCCGTAGTTGACGTGCCGGCCGCCCTTCTGGCCGCCGCGCACCGCGCCGCAGCCGGGGAAGTCGGTCAGGTTCGAGCCGGTGAGGTCGGCCGACCCGCCGATCAGTTCGGGCACCTTCGGTGCGATCGCTGCCAGAACGTTCTGCGAGGCCTTGCGCGTGGCGATCGTGTCCTTCGACTGGCCGAATCCGGCCATCACCGCGACCAGCGTCTCCTGGAAGTCGGCCGGCAGGTCGCCGCGCATGCGGCGGCCGAACTCGGCGGCGAGCGCCGGAAACTCGGCCTGGTAGGCCGAGAAACGGCGCTGCCAGTCGCGATACGTGGCCTCGCCGCGCTCGCGCGCGTTCCAGGCCTCGTAGACGTCCTTCGGGATCTCGAACGGCGCGTGCGGCCATTCGAGCGCCTCGCGGGTGAGCCGCACTTCCTCGGCGCCGAGCGCCTCGCCGTGCACCTTCGCGCTGCCGGCCCGATTGGGCGAGCCCTTGCCGATCTGCGTGCGGCAGACGACGAGGCTGGGCGCGTCGTCACACGCCTTCGCGCGGCGAAGCGCCGCGTCGAGCGCGTCGACGTCGTGTCCGTCGACCGGTCCGATCACGTTCCACCCGTAGGCGCGGAAGCGCGCCGGCGTGTCGTCGGGGAACCAGGGGTCGACCTTTCCGTCGATCGAGATGCCGTTGTCGTCGTACAGCGCGACCAGCTTGTTCAGTTTCCACGCGGCGGCCAGCGAGCAGACCTCGTGGCTGATGCCTTCCATCAGGCAGCCGTCGCCGAGGAACACCCACGTGCGGTGGTCGACGATCTCGTGCCCGTCGCGGTTGAACTCGTCGGCCAGCAGTTTCTCGGCCAGCGCCATGCCGACCGCGTTGGCGAGCCCCTGGCCGAGCGGGCCGGTGGTCGTCTCGACGCCGGGGGTGACGCCGACTTCCGGGTGGCCCGGCGTCTTGCTGTGAAGTTGCCGGAAGTTCTGCAGCTCGGCGATCGGCAGGTCGTAGCCGGTCAGGTGCAGCAGCGAATACAGAAGCGCCGACGCGTGGCCGTTGGAGAGCACGAAGCGGTCGCGGTCGGGCCAGTGCGGGTTCGCGGGATGGTGCTTCAGGTGCCCGTCCCAGAGCGCCACGGCCATCTCGGCCATTCCCATCGGGGCGCCGGGGTGGCCGCTGCGGGCGCGCTCCACGATGTCGACCGCCAGCAGGCGCAGCGAGTCGGCCATGCGCCGGGTGCGCAGCGGGCGATAGCCCCTGCGATCGGACGGAGTCGGGACGGCGAGCAGGGCGTTCATCGGGAGTCTCCAGGGGGCTACCCGGAGACTCTAGGATCGGCGCCGGCTCATTTGAAGTCAGGAATTCTTAGGACCGGGTTCAGGGAAAGCTGAACTCAGGCGTGGTGATCGTGCAGCGTGAAGCGGGCGCCGCCGCGCTCGCGCAGGACGCTGAAGCGCAGATCGGGCCAGCGCTCCTGCGCCACCGTGATCTCGTGCGGGGTGCGCACCAGGTAGGTGGGGGCATCGGCGGCGTCGAGCGCCACCCGGGCGGCGTTCTGTTCCAGAAAGCGGGCCACCATCGCCTCGTCGTCGCCGTTGATCCAGCGGGCGGCCACGTACGGGGCCGGCGCGATGCGCGCTTCCACGTTGTACTCGACGCGCAGCCGGTGGGCGACGACCTCGAACTGCAGCTCGCCCACCGCGCCCAGCAGCAGGCGGCTGCCACCGTCCTGCCGGAACACCTGGATCGCGCCCTCGTCGCCGAGCTGCGCGAGCGCCGCGCGCAGCTGCTTCATCTTCATCGGGTCGACCACCTCGATCGTGCGGAACGACTCCGGCGCGAAGAACGGCAGCCCGCTGAAGTGCAGCACCTCGCCCTCGGTCAGCGTGTCGCCGAGGCTCAGCGTGCCGTGGTTCGGGATGCCGATGATGTCGCCCGGATACGCCTCGTCGACCAGGTCGCGGCGCTGCGACAGGAAAGTGACCACGTTCTGCGGGCGCAGCTGGCGCTTCGTGCGCGTGTTGAACAGCGCCATGCCGCGCTCGAAGCGCCCGGAGCAGACGCGCACGAAGGCGACGCGGTCGCGATGCTGCGGGTCCATGTTGGCCTGCACCTTGAACACGACGCCGCTGAACTTCGGCTCGTCGGGGGCGACCATGCGCTCGTCGGCGTGCTTCGGGCCCGGCATCGGCACCAGGTCGACGATCGAGTCGAGCACCTCGCGCACGCCGAAGTTGTTGATCGCCGAGCCGAAGAAGACCGGCGTCTGCCGCGCGTCGAGGAACAGCGCGCGATCGAACTCCGGCGAGGCGCCGCGTACCAGCTCGAGCTCGGGCTCGGCGTCGGCCCACTCCTGTCCGAGCGTCGCCGCCTCGGCCGGGTCGGTCACGTCGACCAGCTCGGCCTCCTCGACGTCTCGGTCCATCCCGGGCCGGAAGCGCCGCACGCGGTCGATGCGCAGGTCGTAGACGCCGCGGAAGCGGTTGCCCATCCCGATCGGCCAGGTGAACGGAATCGGCGCCATCCCCAGTTCGCGCTCGATTTCGTCGAGCAGGTCGAGCGGGCCGCGCACCTCGCGGTCGAGCTTGTTGACGAAGGTGACGATCGGGATGTTCCGCGTGCGGCAGATCTTCAGCAGCCGCAGCGTCTGCGACTCGATGCCGTTGGCCGCGTCGATCACCATAAGCGCTGCGTCGACCGCCGTGAGCACCCGGTAGGTGTCTTCGGAGAAGTCCTGGTGGCCCGGCGTGTCGAGCAGGTTGATCACGCAGTCGCGGTGCACGAACTGCATCACCGAGCTCGCCACCGAGATGCCGCGCTGCTTCTCGATCTCCATCCAGTCCGAGGTCGCGTGGCGGCTCGCCTTGCGCGCCTTGACGCTGCCGGCAATCTGGATCGCGCCCGAGAACAGCAACAGCTTCTCGGTCAGCGTCGTCTTGCCGGCGTCGGGGTGGGAGATGATGGCGAAGGTTCTTCGCCGGGCGTACTCGGGGGGGACTTGCATCGTGGGCCGCTCGGGGGGCCCCGAAGTATATGCGAATGGCCCCGGGAGCCGGGCCGCGGGGGCGCCTGTCCCCGCGCGGCGTCAGTACCTCGGGCGCAGCGCCTCGCCCCAGCCCTGCAGCGGCCCGAGCGGGTTGCGCGTGACCTGCAACTCGTGCAGGTTCGGCTGTCCGCCGAACACGGTGTAGACCACCAGGTCGTCGACGAACAGGATCAGCGCGTTGAAGGTCCAGCCGGTGATGTTGGTTTCGCGCCGGAACGCGAACGAATCGAGCCAGAAGTTGCCGATCCGGTCGCGCTTGATGCGCTTCGCGGCGATCGCGTAACCCGAACAGGCCTTCCCGGCGGCCAGGCACGAGCGGATGCCGGCCTCGTACTCGTCGGGCCGCAGCGCCGTGCCGGCCGAGAAGCGCTGGACGATCTCGGGGTAGGTGAGGATCGTCACCGCGGGGTTGCGCTTCGGGTCGAAGCCGTTGCCGATCAGGTCGGACTTGTGGGTGCTGAACGGCTCGATCGCCTCGACTGCCTCGCGCGCCTCGTCGAAGGTGTGCCACTCGACTTCGGTGCGGTCGCTCGCGTCGGGCAGCAGCGCCTGGCAGCCCGCGAGCGCGGCCAGCGCCAGCGCGGCGAGGAGGGTGCGCATCCGCGGTGGGTTCGGCAGGGGACTCAGTCGGGAAGCTCCGATGGGCGGCTCGGGCCGGGTCGATTTCATTGCTCAGTATCCGGCAGGCGGGGCACTCCCGCCATTGCGCTGGGTCAACGGGCCGGCACGCGGGCGCCCGGGGGTTCCCGGGACGTCCGAGGGGGCGCTCCAGCCGCGCGGTTGCATCTGCGTCCGAAAGGCGGACAATAACGCTTTTTACCAGATGCCCCGCCCCCTACCCACGGCGGCGGCACATCCGAACGGACCCATTTGAGCACCACCTTCGATTCCTTCGGCCTGGCCGAACCCATCCTGCGAGCAGTCACCGAACTCGGCTACAGGGAACCCACACCGATCCAGGCGCAGGCGATCCCTGTCGTCATGCAGGGGCGCGACGTCATGGGCGCTGCCCAGACGGGCACCGGCAAGACCGCCGGTTTCGCGCTGCCGATCCTCCAGCGGCTGATGCCGGTGGCCAATACCAGCGCCTCGCCGGCGCGCCACCCGGTGCGCGCGCTGATTCTCGCGCCCACCCGCGAACTGGCCGACCAGATCTACGAGAACGTCCGCGAATACGCGAAGTACACCGGCCTGAAGTCGGCGGTGGTCTTCGGCGGCGTCGACATCAAGCCGCAGATCGCGGCGCTGCGCCAGGGCTGCGAGGTGCTGATCGCCACGCCCGGGCGCCTGCTCGACCACATGGGGCAGAAGACGGTCACGTTGGCGCAGGCCGAGCTGCTGGTGCTCGACGAAGCCGACCGGATGCTCGACATGGGCTTCCTGCCCGACATCCAGCGGATCATCCATGCGCTGCCGGCGCGCCGCCAGAACCTGATGTTCTCGGCGACGTTCTC
>CALMSQ010000063.1:0-5151 GCA_937872345.1 uncultured Burkholderiales bacterium
GCGTACATGCCGAGCGGAAACACCGCGCCCCAGTACAGCGGGTCGTACCTGAGCGGAAAGCGCTTGTACACGTAGCGCCACGCGGCCAGCACCAGCAGCATCGGAATCCACCAGGTGCCCGTCGCCCAGTAGAACACCGTGAAGCCCTTCAGGAACGGCAGCAGCGAGCGCAGGAACGGCGCATCGGGCGCATTCACGATCAGCAGCGAGCCCGCCAGCGTCGAGATCGCCATTGCCCCCATGTTGATCCAGTACGGCGGCGCGAGGTCGCCAGGCGAGAACCGGAAGAAGGCATACCGGTAGAAGATCAGCGACATCATCCAGATGTAGAGCATGCCGCCCCATAGCCACATCGACAGCGCGAAGAAGTTCAGCTCGAGCTTCCACGGCTGGCCGATGTGGGCGGCGAGCAGCGCGCTGAGCACCGCGATGGACTGCGTGGCGACGACCGCGAGCAGCCATCCGCCGGTGATGCCGCGATCCAGCGTCGGCTTGTCCTCCTTGATCGTGAACGCGGCGAACACGGTGTAGGTGAGGCCGATCCAGAGCACGATCGCGAACGCCCACAGCGCGAACGCGGCCCGGTATTCGCCCGCCAGCAGCGCGCACTGGCTGCCCAGCACCGCGGTGCCGGCGACCATCGTGAAGAAGCCCGGACCGCGCAGGTGGTCGACCATGTCGCCGAAGAAGCGCCGCCGATGCCGGATCATCCGCGCCACGCTGAGCAGCCACAACGCAATCCAGGCGACGACGTTCAGGCCGAACAGCGCCAAGGCGATCGAGTGCAGCCCCATCTGCTGCGAGGCGAGCGAGACGATGCCGGTTGCCATCACCAGCGCGAAGTACGCCGGCGAGAGCTCGGCGAGACTGCCGGGCGCCCCGGGCGGCTGCGGCACGCTCACGAGAACCAGCGCAGGAACGCCGCCGCGGCGAGCGCGACGACGGCCAGCGCCGCGAGCAGGTTCCACGCACGGCGCCTCGCGCCCTCGCCCCAGCGGGCGGCGCGGCGCAGGAACAGTGCAGCGATCACGAAGCCCGCCAGCGCGCACGCGACCTTGACCCGCAGCGCCGCGACCGCCGTGCCGTGGAGGTCGGGAAACTGGCCGTAGTAGTGCAGGCTGATCGCCCCGAACAGCGCCCCGCTGCCGGCCTGCGCCGCCCAGCCCGCCAGCACCAGCCAGGCCAGCTGCCGCTGGCGGCGGACGTCGGGCGCGGCCAGCCAGCGCGCGGCCAGCGCGCCACCGACGACCGCGGCGGCGCCGAAGTTGTGGACGACCTGGACGACCGCGTAGGCGAGGTTTTCGGCGCTCATCGCACGCCGGTCACTCGACGCTCGCGCTCACGCAGTCCTGGACCCCGATCGGGGTGTGCGCCTTGTTCACGACCTTGACGCAGATCGTGTGCCGACCCGGCGCGAGCGTCTCGAGCGCGTAGCTGCCCTTGAGCTGGCGCAGGATGCCGACTTCCTTGTCGTCGACGTAGACGTGAACGTGATCGCCGCGCGGGCCCGGCTCGACCTCGTAGACCAGCCGGTTCTGCTCCATCGCGTCGAGCCGCGCGCCATTGGCGGGCTGCGTGATCCGCACGAACGGCGCCCCGGCCGCTGCTGCGGCGAGCGGAGCGGCGACGCCGACGAATGCCGCGACGACGAGCGAAGTTCGGGTCTTCATGGCGCCTCCGTGCGTGCACTGGGTCGCGGCCAATATACCGCAGCGGGCGCCGCTCAACGACGGCCGCGCCAACGGCCGGACATCCGGCCGCCGAAGCGGTACGCGATCCAGCCGCCCGCCATGCCGCCGAGATGCGCGAAGTGCGCGACGCCGGCCGCCGTTCCGGTCACCCCGAGCACGAGTTCGAGCGCGCCGTAGAGCACGACGAACACGCGGGCCGGCAGCGGAACGGGCGGGATCAGAAGCATCACGATCCGGTTCGGGAAGACGATCGCGTAGCCGGCCAGCATCGCGAACACGCCCGCGGATGCGCCGATCACCGGCGCGTCCGACGCCCCGAACGCGACGACCACGAAGACCTGCGCGAGCGCTCCGATCGCGACGCCGCTGAAGTAGCCCAGCGCGAGCCGCTTCGCGCCCCACACGCGCTCGAGGTCCGAGCCGAACATCCACAGCGCGAACATGTTGAACAGCAGGTGCGTGACGCCCGCGTGCAGGAATCCGTAGGTCAGCAGCGTCCACGGCGCCGAGAGCACCGCGCCCGGGTCGCCGGGCCACAGCGCGAACCACTCGACGAGTTGCGCACCGAGTGCGCCCTGCGCCAGGAAGGCGCCCACGTTGGCGATGATCAGCCACTGGACGAAGGGTGGGAGCATGGCATTGCCCGCGGTGCGCCCGTGAGTCCTAAGCCTCACCTAAGGTCGGAGGAGAACACTGCGACGGTCCGGGCTACGTTGAAGGGAGTCGCCATGAATACCCGATCGTTCAGCGCGAAGCAAATCGTCGTGGCATTGTCCGCAGCGGGACTTCTCACCGCGGGCCTGGGCGCCGCCTGGCGGGTCGGGCACGCCGCGCCGCTTGTCCCTGCCGCCGTGTCGACTTCGAGCGCGAGCGCCGTGCCGGGTGCCGGCACGACCGCGCCGACGGGCCTGCCCGACTTCTCCTCGATCGCCGCGCGCTACGGCCCGGCGGTCGTCAACATCAGCGTCACGTCGATGAGCCCGGCTGCCGCCGTCGGTCCTGGTGACGGCAACGGTGCCGATCCGTTCGGCGACGACCCCTTCTACGAGTTCTTCCGACGATTCATGGGACCGAACGCAGGCCTGCGCGAGCAACCGGTTCGCGGCCTCGGCTCGGGCTTCATCGTCGACCCCGACGGCGTCATCCTCACGAACGCGCACGTGGTGCGCGACGCGAAGGAGGTTACGGTCAAGCTCACCGACCGTCGCGAGTTCCGCGCGAAGGTGCTCGGCTCGGATCCTGCCACCGACATCGCCGTGCTCAGGATCGACGCCCATGGCCTGCCCACGGTGCCGCTGGGCAAGGCGAGCGACCTGAAGGTCGGCGAATGGGTGCTCGCCATCGGCTCGCCGTTCGGCTTCGAGAACTCGGTGACCGCCGGGGTGGTCAGCGCCAAGGGTCGCTCGCTGCCCGACGAGGGCTACGTGCCGTTCATCCAGACCGACGTCGCGGTGAACCCGGGCAACTCGGGCGGGCCGCTGTTCAACGCGCGCGGCCAAGTGGTCGGCATCAACTCGCAGATCTTCAGCCGCACCGGCGGCTACCAGGGGCTGTCGTTCGCGATCCCGATCGACGTGGCCACGCGCGTACGCGACGAGATCGCGGCCCACGGCTCGGTGCGTCACGCGAAGCTCGGCGTCACCGTACAAGAGGTCGACCAGACGCTGGCCGACTCGTTCAGGCTCGACAAGCCGCGCGGCGCGCTGGTCTCGAGCGTCGAGAAGGGCAGCGCTGCCGATGCGGCGGGGCTGCGCAGCGGCGACGTGATCCTGAAGCTCGACGGCAAGCCGATCGTCGACTCGGGTGACCTGCCGGCGATGATCGGCCAGGCCCGGCCCGGCGAGAAGGTGGCGCTCGACTTCTGGCGCGACGGCGCCACCCACCAGGCCGTCGCGCAGCTGCGCGAGGCGGGCAGCACCGCCACGGCGAGCGCCGCCGGCGACGCGGGCCAGGGCACGCTCGGCCTGGCCGTGCGGCCGCTGCAGCCGAACGAGCGGCGCGAGGCCGGCGTCGCCGGCGGCCTTCTGATCGAGGATGCGGCCGGCGCCGCAGCGATGGCCGGCATCCATTCGGGCGACGTCCTTCTGGCGGTCAACGGCACGCCGGTGAAGAGCGTCGAGCAACTGCGGGCCCTGATCGCGAAGTCCGACAAGTCGATGGCGCTGCTCATCCAGCGCGGGCACGACCGGATCTTCGTGCCGGTTCACATGGGTTAACGGAGGTCATGCAATCATGAAGACGAAACTGGTTCACGGCATCCAGGCCGCGGCGCTGGGGGCCGCGTTGGTGGCGATCGTTCCGGCGCAGGCGACGAGCCTGCCGCAGGTCCGGCACAGCGGCGCGATCGAGTACCTGAGCGGCGGCATCGGGCACGACGAGGCGGTCGCGATCGAGGCAGCCAGCGCGCACTGGCCGGTCACGTTGGAATTCGCGGTGCGCGACGGCAAGCGAGCGGATTTCGCCGCCGACGTGCAGGTCGAGGTCCGCGACGCGCAGGGCCGCGTGGCCCTCGACACACGCTCGAGCGGGCCGTTCCTGCTGGCGCGCCTTCAGCCCGGGAGCTACTCGGTGCGCGCGACACTGGGCGACCACACGCTGCAGCAGGCGCTGCACGTGAGCTCCGGCAAGCCGTCGCGGGTGGTGTTCGTCTGGCCGGCGGGCACCGACGAGCGCAGCGGCTGAGGGCCGCCGCGCCCTCGCAGTCGAGCGATCAGCGGCCGAAGATGCCGCGGATCGCGT
The DNA here is from genome assembly GCA_937872345.1 of uncultured Burkholderiales bacterium. Taxonomy (GTDB): domain Bacteria; phylum Pseudomonadota; class Gammaproteobacteria; order Burkholderiales; family Burkholderiaceae_E; genus Zeimonas. The sequence continues at coordinate 4,431 of CALMSQ010000063.1, forward strand.
CGATGGCGCGCCCGGCGCCGGGCAACCCGGGAATCGACGGCGTCGCATCCTGCGCGGACTGTCCGGCCGGCTGCTCGCCCTGGCCTGCCGGCGCCGCCGATGGCGTGGCCCCCCGCTCCCCGGCGGCGGCCGTGTCGACGCCCAGCATCGCCATGGTCGTCGCCTTCACGCGCACCCGCGCGGCCCACTCGGGCTCCCACGGCGTGCGCGGGTCGGCGGGGCGCGGCGGGTGCGCCAGGTTCAGCTCGCTGCCCCAGGCGATCATCCGCAGCGTTGCGCCGTCGTCCTTGCCCGACGCGAAGATGCCCTTCGGCACCGCGCAGCGCGTCGCGCCCGCCGGCAGCAGCGCCTTCTCCGCCACCCAGCGATCGACCGTGGCGTTCGACAGATAGTCGAACAGCCCCATGCCGGTGTCGGCGGTCTCGGCCGAACTCCAAAGCACCATGTCCTTTCCGACGTTGCCCATCGCGTGCAGGTAATAGGCGCGCGCATTGGCCACCGCCGGCCACTGCAGCACGATGCTGTCGGTGAGCGCGCCGCTGACGCTCAGCTCGATCGCTGGCATGAAATCGTGGGACTGGCCGAGCGCGAACTTCATGCTCGCCGGCACGCCGTCGCCGCGGATCGCGTGCTCGCCGGCCAGCGACGCGCCGCGCGGCACCATCGCGCGGTTCTTCTCGTTGGGCCACAGCGAGTACCCCGGAGCGACGCGCGCGCCGCG
>CALMSQ010000064.1:0-8116 GCA_937872345.1 uncultured Burkholderiales bacterium
GCAACGCGATCGCCCGCGGCGACCCCGTGCGCGCGCAGCGCGTGCGCCAGGCGCGACGCGGCCGCGTCGAGCTCGCCGTAGCCGATGCGGCGCCCCTCGAACAGGACGGCCGGATGGGACGGCTTCGCAGCGGCCCAGCGCTCCAGGTTCGTTGCGAGATTCATTTGCCCTCCCCGATTGCTATGCGTTATAACAATCATCATGTCTACGCGCAATGCTCGGCAACCCGAAGGCCCGGGAAGCGCCGTCGTCTATGGCGCACTGCAACATGCGATCGGCTACCTGATCCACCTCGCCGATCTCGCGAACCTGCAAGGATTCTCGCGCGCTTTCGCGGGCACCGGCGTGACGCCGGCACGCTTCACCGCGCTCGAGCTCGTCGCCTGCAATCCTGGCATCCGGCCCAGCGCACTCGCCACCGCGATGGCGGTGGAGCGCTCGAACCTGGTCGCGATCATCCGGTTCCTGGCGGCACGCGGCTGGATCGCCGCCGGTGCCGGATCGAATCGCCGCGAGAAGTCGTTGACGCTGACCGCCGACGGCGCGACGGCGCTCGCCGACCTGCGGGCGCGGCTGCGCGCGCACGACGCGGCGCTCGCCGACGGCTGCACGCCGCAGGAGCGCCGCCAACTGGCGCGACTGCTGGCGAGGATCGTCAGGGCAAGGCCGCCCGCGCCGCCGTGAGCGCAGCGATGCGCCGGGCGCCGCGGCCTGGCCGCCGCGACGGCCCCCGCGCTAGGACGCCGGGGACCGGTTCGACGCGATGCGCTCGGCCGGGCCGCGCTCGGCCGGCCTGAGCTCCCAGCGCTTCCAGGCGCGCAGCACCGCGTTCGGGTACTCGGGGCGGCCGAGGCTGCCGTTGTAGCGGCCGAGCGCGCGGAACAGGTCGCCACGCTCGATGTCGAGGTAGTGCCGGAGAATCGTGCAGCCGTAGCGCAGGTTGGTGCGCATGTCGAACAGCTTCGACGGATCGCCGTCGCCGATCACGCCGGTCCAGAACGGCATCACCTGCATGTAGCCGCGCGCGCCTGCCTGCGAGATCGCGTAGCGGCGAAAGTAGCTCTCGACCTCGATCAGGCCCAGCACGAGCTGCGGATCCAGGCCTGCACGCTGCGCCTCGTAGCGCACCGTATTCAGGAACTCGATGCGCTGCTGGAAGTCGGGCTTCCAGCGCCGCGGCAGCCGGCTCGACATCGCGGTGAGCCAGTCGAGCTTCTCGTCGAGCGAGACGAACTGAGGCCGCGGCGGCTCGTCGTCGCCACTGACCGCGGCGGCGAGCGCGGTGCGCACCGACGCGCTGAGCGGCTCGTACTGCTGCGCGCCGGCATGCGCCGGGTCGGCCAGCACCAGGCCCGCCAGCGCGGCGCAAACCACCAGGACCAGGAGCAGGATGTTCCTCATCGCCCGATGAGACCGCGTCCGTCGTCAGCCTGCAAGCAGGCGCCGGACAGCCGGCGCCGCATCCCCGACAGGCACCGCCTCCGACTGCATGCCCCGCCGCACCAGCAGCTCGACTCGCCCCTCCTTCAGGCTGCGCTCGCCGACCGTGACCCTCACCGGCACGCCGATCAGCTCCCAGTCGGCGAACATCGCGCCCGGCCGCTCGTCGCGGTCGTCGAGCACGACGTCGACGCCGTCGGCCAGCAACTGCTCGTACAGCGCGTCGGCGGCGGCGCGCACCGCGTCGGACTTCGCGTAGCCGAGCGGCACGACCGCGACCTCGAACGGCGCGATCGCGCGCGGCCAGACGATGCCGCGCTCGTCGTGGTTCTGCTCGATCGCTGCGCCGACCAGGCGCGTGACGCCGATCCCGTAGCAGCCCATCTCGAACGGCTTCGACTTGCCGTCGACGTCGACGAACTCGGCCCGCATCGCCGCCGAGTACTTCGTGCCGAGGTAGAACACGTGGCCGACCTCGATGCCGCGCTGGATCGCGAGCGTGCCCTTGCCGTCGGGCGAGGGGTCGCCCGCCTGCACGTTGCGGATGTCGGCCACGACCGGCTCGGGCAGGTCGCGGCCCCAGTTCACCCCGGTGTAGTGGAAGCCCTCCTCGTTCGCGCCGCAAACGAAGTCGTGCATCGCCGCGACCGTCCGGTCGGCCACCACCTGCACCGGCCGACGCGTGCCGATCGGGCCGAGATAGCCGGGCGGCGAACCGAAGTGCTCGACGATCTCGGACTCGGTGGCGAAGCGGAAGCCTTCGAGCCCCGGCACCTTGCCGGCCTTGACCTCGTTCAGTTCGTGGTCTCCGCGCACCAGCAGCAGCCAGATGGTGGTGCCGACGATCCGGGGGGCGCCGGCGAAGTCCTGCGCGCCGTCCTTGACCGGCTCGCGCTCGTCGACGGCCAGCACGATCGACTTCACGGTCCGCGCCAGCGGCAGGCCGAGCAGCTCGGCCACTTCCTCGCACTTCTCGCGCGACGGGGTCGGCGTCTTCGCGAGCGGCTCCGCGGGCGCGCCGCGGTGCGCGACGAGCGGCAGCGCCTCGGCCAGCTCGACGTTGGCCGCGTAGTCGGAGTCGGGGCACCAGGCGATCGCGTCCTCGCCGGTCTCGGCGATGACCTGGAACTCGTGGCTGGCCGAACCGCCGATCGCGCCGGTGTCGGCGGCGACGGCGCGGAACACGAGGCCCATCCGCGTGAAGATCGCGACGTAGGCGTCGTACATCGCCTTGTAGCTCGCGAGCGCCGACGCCCGGTCGCGGTCGAACGAATACGCGTCCTTCATCGTGAACTCGCGCCCGCGCATCACGCCGAAGCGCGGCCGGCGCTCGTCGCGGAACTTCGTCTGGATGTGATAGAAGTTCTTCGGCATCTGGCGGTAGCTGCGGATCTCGTTGCGGGCAATGTCTGTGATCGCTTCTTCAGAGGTCGGCTGCACGATGAAGTCGCGCTGGTGCCTGTCCTTGATGCGCAGCAGCTCGGGCCCGTATTTATCCCACCGCCCCGACTCGATCCACAATTCGGCCGGCTGGACGACCGGCATCAGCAGTTCGATCGCCCCCGCCCGGTTCATCTCCTCGCGGATGATCGCCTCGATCTTCCGGATGACCCGCAGCCCCAGCGGCATGTAGTTGTAGATGCCGCCCGCGAGCTTGCGGATCATTCCCGCGCGCGTCATCAGCCGATGGCTGACGACCTCGGCGTCGGCGGGCGCTTCCTTCAGGGTCGAGAGGTGGAATCGGGAGGCTTTCATGCGGAATCCGGAGTGGGACGATCGCCGTTGCACCAGCGCGCGCAACGGCTCTATATAATCGTTTCAATTGTATGGGATCGAGGGGTGCGGGCCATGCTGGACCGTGACGGCTATCGCCCCAACGTCGGCATCATCCTGGTCAATTCGAGGAACGAGGTCTTCTGGGGAAAGCGGGTTCGCGAGCATTCGTGGCAGTTTCCGCAGGGCGGCATCAAGCGCGGCGAATCGCCCGAACAGGCGATGTACCGCGAGCTGCACGAGGAAGTCGGGCTGCGTCCCGAGCACGTCCGCATCGTCGGCCGCACCCGCGACTGGCTGCGCTACGACGTGCCGGAGCACTGGGTGCGGCGCGAGTGGCGCGGCCACTACCGCGGGCAGAAGCAGATCTGGTTCCTGCTGCGGCTGGTCGGTCGCGACTGCGACGTCGACCTGCGCGCCTCGGACCACCCGGAGTTCGATGCCTGGCGTTGGAACGACTACTGGGTGCCGCTCGACGCGGTGATCGAGTTCAAGCGCGAGGTCTATAGCCAGGCGCTGAACGAGCTGGCGCGCATGCTGTTCCATCGCGGCGAGCAGCGCGCGGGCTTCCCCGAGGCCAGCCGCTACCTGCGCGGGCGCACCCGCGCGCGGCACCGGCACGTGGAAGCCCCGGCCGACGAGGCCGAACGCGGCTGACTCAGACCGGCGTCGCGAGCGGGCGCCCCGCGGCCCAGGCCGCGACGTTGTCCAGCACCAGCCGCCCCATCGCGGCGCGCGTCGGATGCGTCGCGCTGCCCTGGTGCGGCTGCAACACGACGCTGTCCAGCGCCAGCAGGTCGGCGGGAACGTTCGGCTCGTCGTCGAACACGTCGAGCCCGGCCGCACCGAGCCGTCCCGCGACCAGCAGTTCCACCAGCGCCGGTTGGTCGACCACCGACCCGCGGGCGATGTTCACGAATATGCCCTCGGGCCCCAGCGCCTCGAGCGCAGCGCGCGACACCAGCTTCGCCGTGGCGGCGCCGCCCGGGCAGGCGGCGACCAGCGCGTCGGCCCACCCGGCGAGCGCGACGATGTCGTCGAAGTAGCGGTAGTCGACGCCGGCCTTGCGGCGCGGCCCGAAATACCCGAGTTCGGTGTTGAACGCCGCGCAGCGTCGCGCGATCGCCGCCCCGATGCGCCCCAGGCCAACGATGCCGATCCTGCGCCGCTGCAGGCTCTGCGTGAGGCCCATCGGACCCTTCGCCCAGCGTCCCTCGCGAACGAAGCGGTCGCCCTGCGGGATGCGGCGCACGGCCGCGAGCAGCAGCGCCAGCGCGAGGTCGGCGACGTCCTCGGTGAGCACGTCGGGCGTGTTGGTCACCGCGATGCCGCGGCTGCGGCAGGCGTCCAGGTCGATCGCGTCGACGCCGACGCCGAAGTTGGCAACCAATTCGAGCCGCGGCAAGCGCTCGATCGTCGCGCGATCGATTCCGCGACCCGAATGCGTGACTGCCACCCGGCAGTCGGCGGCGATCGCGTCGAGCTGCGCGCCGGCGTCGGCCGCCTCCCAGAGGCGCACCACGCGGTAGCCGGCCTCGAGTTCGGCCTGCGTCGGCGGATACAGCGGCGCCAGCAGCAGCACCGGCGAGCCGGCCGTGCTCACGCCCGGAACCTCACGACGCGCTGCGTCTGCGTGCCCAGCCCCTCGATGCCGGCGGTGATCACGTCGCCCGGCTTCAGGAACTGCTGCGGCTTCATCCCCAGCCCGACGCCGGGCGGCGTGCCGGTGGTGATCAGGTCGCCGGGGTTCAGCGTCATGAACTGGCTCACGTAGGAGACCAGCGTCGCGCAGTCGAAGATCATCGTCTTCGTGTTGCCGCGCTGGCGCTTCTCGCCGTTGACGTCGAGCCACATGTCGAGGTTCTGCGGGTTCTTCACCTCGTCGGCGGTCAGGATCCACGGCCCGATCGGCCCGAAGGTGTCGCAGCCCTTGCCCTTGTCCCAGGTGCCGTTGCGCTCGAGTTGGTACTCGCGCTCGGACACGTCGTTGACGAGCAGGTAGCCGGCGACGTGCGCGAGCGCCCTCTTCTTCGTCACGTAGCGCGCGCGCGTGCCGATCACGATGCCCAGTTCGACCTCCCAGTCGGTCTTGACCGAGCCTTTGGGCAGCATCACGTCGTCGTCCGGGCCGACGATCGCGCTCAACGCCTTGTGGAAGACGATCGGCTCCTTCGGCACCGGCGAGCCGGTCTCGGCGGCGTGGTCCGAATAGTTCAGGCCGATCGCGACGAACTTGGTCGTGCCCGTGAGCGGAGGGCCGAAGCGCGGCTTGCCGCGCACCGCCGGCAGCCGCTCGGGCTTCAGTTTCGCGAGCCTCGCGAGCCCCTTCGGAGACAGCTGCTCGGGACCGATGTCGGGCACGACGGCCGACAGGTCGCGCAGCTTTCCCTCGGCGTCGATCAGGCCGGGCTTCTCCTTGCCGGGCTTTCCGTAGCGAACGAGTCTCATGGGGTCTCCAGGTGGGAATCGAACTGTATCGCGGCCAGCCGCGCGTACAAGCCGCCGCGCTCGACCAGCTCGGCGTGCGTGCCGACGTCGACGACGCGGCCGCGCTCGAGGACGACGATCCGGTCGGCGCCGACCACGGTCGCGAGGCGGTGTGCGATGACGAGCGTCGTGCGTCCGCGCATCGCGCGCTCGAGCGCCGCCTGCACCGCGCGCTCGCTCTCGGCGTCGAGCGCGCTGGTGGCCTCGTCGAGCAGCAGCAGCGGCGGGTTCTTCAGCAACGCCCGCGCGATCGCGATGCGCTGGCGCTGGCCTCCCGACAGTCGCACGCCGCGCTCGCCGAGGAAGGTGCGATAGCCGTCGGGAAGCTTTTCGATGAACTCGTGCGCGCGCGCCGCCTTCGCCGCCTCGATCACCTCGTCGTCCGTTGCGTCGAGCCGCCCGTAGCGGATGTTCTGCATCGCGTCGGCCGAAAACACGACGCTGTCCTGCGACACCAGTCCGATCGCGCCGCGCAGGTCGGCCGGGTCGAGTCGGCGCAGGTCGACGCCGTCGAACCGGATCGTGCCGGAGGAAGGGTCGTGGAAGCGCAGCAGCAACTGGAACAGCGTGGTCTTGCCGGCGCCCGACGGCCCGACCAGCGCGACCGTCTCGCCGGCGGCGATCTCGAGCGTCACCTGGTCGAGCGCGCGCTCGTCGGGCCGCGACGGATAGCTGAAGACGACCGAGTCGAAGCCCACTCGCGCGCCGCGTCCCGAAGGCGCGAGCCGCTCCGGGTGCGCCGGCGCGCGGATCGCCGGCTCGGCCTCGAGCAGCTCGAGCAGCCGCTCGGTCGCGCCGGCGGCGCGCTGCACGTCGCCGAGCACCTCGGCGATCGCACCGGTGGCGCCGGCCACCAGCGCCGCGTAGAGGATGAACTGCGTCAGCAATCCAGCGGTCAGCCGTCCCTCGAGCACCGCGTGCGCGCCCAGCCACAGCACGAACACGATCGCGCCGAACACCAGCACGATCGCCAGCGCGGTCAGCAGCGAACGGGCACGCACGCGGCGGATCGCGCTGGCGAACGCCGACTCGGTCGACTCGCCGAAGCGCTGCGCCTCGAGCGGCTCGCGCGCGTAGGCCTGGACGATCTGGATCGCGTTGAGCGTCTCGCCGGCCAGCGCGCTGCTGTCGGCCAGCGCGTCCTGGCTCACCCGCGAGAGCCGGCGCACGCGCCGCCCGAACACCAGGATCGGCAGCACCACCAGCAGCAGCAGGCCGACGATGATCGACGCGAGCTGCGGGCTGGTCACGATCAGCATCACCAGCGCGCCGACGAACAGCAACGCGTTGCGCAGCCCGAGCGAGATGCTGGTGCCCACCAGCGTCTGGATCAGCGTCGTGTCGGTGCTCAGTCGCGACAGCACCTCGCCGGTCTTCAGCGTCTCGAAGAAGCGCGCGTCCTGCCGAAGCACCTGCCGGTAGACCGCGCGCCGCAGGTCGGCGGTGACGCGCTCGCCCAGCCACGAGACGCTGTAGAAGCGCAGCGCGGTGCCCAGCGCGAGCACCACCGCGACGCCGAACAGCGCGAGGAACCACAGGTTGACGTTGGCGCGCTCGGAGGCCACCGCCCGCGCGGCGAAGCCCACGTCGATCATCTGCCGGAATGCGATCGGCACCACCAGCGTCGCGACGGCCGCGACCAGCAGCGCGATGGCCGCCACCGCGACGCGCGCCCGGTACGGCGCCATGAACGGCCATAGCGCGCGCAGCACCGACAGCGAGCTGCGCTGCGTGGCGCTGGTTGCGGAGGGATCCGGGGCGGTCGAAGCGGGGCCGGCGACGGTCATGGGTCGAAGCATAAGCGATGCGCCACGACCCCGAGCGCGCAATGGCCGCCACGGGCGCGGTCCGGTTTCAGGTGCATCATGGCGCCTGGCCAAGCGCCTCCCGATGACCACCCGATCGAACCTGCCGCTCGTCTACAGCTGTTCCGGCTGCTCCAGCGCAGCCCAGCTGGCCAACCACCTCGCGCTGCGCCTCGACCGCGCCGGCCTGGCCGAGATGTCCTGCATCGCCGGGATCGGCGGCGACGTGCCGGCGCTGGTCGCCACGGCCCGCAAGGCGGCGCGGGCCGGCCGCCCGGTCCTCGCGATCGACGGCTGCGCGCTGGCCTGCGCCCGCGCGTGCCTGCACCAGCGCGGGCTGGCCCCGACCGAACACGTGCAGCTCGCCGAGGACGGCGTGCGCAAGTCGTATCACGCGGACTTCGACCCCGCCCAGGCCGACCGCCTCTACGACCGGCTCGCGCATCGGATCGCGCAGCTTGGCCCGGTCAGCCCGGAGCCGTCATCCGTCCCGGGCGCACCCACTCGTCGAACTGCGCCGGGCTGACATAGCCCAGCGCCAGCGCCGCCTCGCGCAGCGTGCTGCCGTCGCGGTGCGCCTTCTTCGCGATCTCGGCCGCGCGTTCGTAGCC
>CALMSQ010000065.1:0-2242 GCA_937872345.1 uncultured Burkholderiales bacterium
TGGAACGCCGCGGGAGCGTTGGCCTACCTGGCCTGGTCGATCGCGGCCTGCGCCGCGCTGCAGCGGCGCTACCGCAGTCTCGCGGTGGCTGCCGCGCTCGAGGCGACCGCCCGGTTGCTGCGTTCTCGCGCCGACGCGCTCGAGCGACCTTCAGGCGCCGACGCGGACGTTCAGGCGCTGCGAACCTGGATCGGCGACGAGGCGCAGTTGGCCGAGCGACTGCAGGCGGCACGCGACCTGCTCTTCGCCGCGCCCGACACCGCGCGCGTGCGCCGCGAGACGGCGATCCTGTTGCGCACGATCGACCTGCGAGACATCCTCGCGGCCAGCCGGCTCGACATCGACCTTCTCGGCGACGACGGATCGGGACGCGCGGTTCGCCAGGCGCTGGCGAGCGGGCTGCGCAGGATCGGCGCCGCGCTCGAGCTTGCCGACGAAGCGATGCGCCGCGGCACCGTGACGTCGTTGCGCGCGCCCGACGCCCCGCCTGCGGTCCGGCCCTTCGGCGACGTGCCGCTCGAGCCGGGCGATCCGCGGCTGCGATTGTTGCCGGCGCTCGCCGACCGGCTCGCGCATCTCGAAGGCGACGTCGAGCGGATTCGCGCGCTGCTCGGGGCCGGGCCGCAGGCCCCGGACGCATCGCTTTCCCGCGCGCAACTCGGCCTGTTCGTCGCGCCCGAAGGCTGGCCGCTGGGCGCGCTGCGCGCGAACCTCTCGCGGCGCTCGCCGGTGCTCCGTCACGCCGTGCGCACGAGCCTGGCGCTCGGCAGCGCGTACCTGATCGCGCTGGCCTTGCCGTGGGCCGCGCATCCGTACTGGCTGGTGCTGAGCGTGGCGGTGGTGTTGCGCGGCAACCTGGAGCAGACGCTGTCGCGGCGCAATGCGCGCGTGCTCGGCACGGTGCTCGGCTGCCTGCTGGTGCTGGCACTCGCGCGGCTGCAGTCGCCCACGCTGCTGGCCGGCGTGTTCCCCCTCTCGGCGGGCATCGCGCACGCCTTCGTCGGAGTGCAGTATCTCGTCACCGCCGCAGCGGGCACGGTCACGGCGTTGCTGCAGGCGCATCTGCTGGATCCGGCGAGCGGGTTCGCGATCGTCGAGCGGCTGGCCGACACCCTGCTCGGCGCGCTGCTCGCGTGGGGCTTCAGCTACGTGCTGCCGTCATGGGAGCGGCGTGCGCTGCCGAAGGCGATCGAGCGTGCGATGCAGGCGCTGCGCGAGTACGCCGCGCACTCGCTCAGCTGCGACGCCCACGCCGCGCTGGCGCAGCGGCTGGCGCGACGCAGTGCCTACGACGCGCTGGGGGCGATCGCCGGGGCCGTCAAGCGCAGCGCCTTCGAGCCATCGGCGGTGCGCCCGCCGGTGCACGAGCTGACCGTGCTGCTCGATCATGGACAGCGGCTGATGGCGCACCTGTCGATGATCCGCCTGATGCGGGCGAACGGTGGCGAAGCGCTGAACAGCCCCGAGGCGATCGGCGCGCTACGCGAGGCCGGTCGCGCACTGCAGGAATCGCTCGGCGCAGGCGTACCCGCTGCCGGCGTGCCGGGCGTGCCGGGGCTCGAATTGCTGCCGGCCGAGCCACCGGCCGAGGACCTGCTGCCCTGGCTGCTTCGGCGGCTCCAGGTGGCCGCGGCCGAGGGCCCGGCGATCGCGCGCGCGGCCAATGCGGCACTCGCCGCGCTGGGCAATTCGCAGACGATGGGTTACAAGGCTGCATCCGGAGGAACACGATGAATTTCGACGATCGATGCGTGATGGTGACCGGCGCCGCCGGCAACCTCGGCGGCGCCGTGGCGCGTGCTTTCGCTGCCCGCGGCGCGGCGCTGGTGCTGGTCGATTCGCGGGCCGCGAACCTGCAGCGCGCGTTCGGCGGCGAGAGCGACAAGCGCCGGTTCGCGCCGGTCGACCTGCTCGATCCGGCAAGCGTCGAGGCGGCCGTGTCCGCCGCGATCGCGCGCTTCGGACGCATCGACGCGCTGTGCAACCTGGCGGGCGGGTTCCGCATGGGCACGGCCGCGCACGAGACGAGCGACGGCGACTGGGACGACATGTTCGACCTCAACGTGCGCACGCTGCTGCGCGCGACGCGGGCCGTCGTTCCGCGGATGATCGACGCCGGCGGCGGGCGCATCGTCAACGTGGGCGCGTTCGCGGCGCAGAAGGGTGCCGCGCTGATGGGCGCCTACGTGGCCGCGAAGTCGGCGGTGATCCGCATCACCGAGACGATGTCGGCCGAACTGCG
>CALMSQ010000066.1:0-2598 GCA_937872345.1 uncultured Burkholderiales bacterium
GACCGCGCGCGCGAAGATCCAGTCGTCGAGCACCGAGGCGAAGCGCGCCTCGGCCAGTTCGACCAGGTGCTCGGCCTCGTCGTCGGGCAGATCGAAGCGTTCGCGCAGCAGCGACTTGACCGCGTCACGCTCCTCGGCGTCGGCCTGGCGGTCGACGTGCACCGCCTCGACCAGCAGCGCGGCCACTGCGAGCCTGCGTCGCACGGCAGGATCGTCGCCGGGGGGCGGGGCGGGTTGGCCGGAGAGGCGGGCGATCAGGCGTTCGAGCATGAGGCTCCCGATCGGTGGACGAATCAGTGGACGAGGAACGGCGAGCGCACCGGACGCCGCCGTGGAACCAGTACGTCGATCATCACGGCGAGCGCTGGCAGCAGCGTGATCGCCATCACCATGTTCACCATGAACATGAACGTGAGCAGCATTCCCATGTCAGCCTGGAACTTCAGGTCCGAGAACGACCAGGTGGCGACCCCCACCGAAAGCGTGATCGCGGTGAAGATCGTGGCGTTGCCGGTCTCCATCAGCGCCTGCTTGAACGCGACCACGATGTCCGCACCCTGGGAAAGGTGCAGCTGCAGCCGGTTGTAGATGTAGAACGCGTAGTCGACGCCGATGCCCACCGCCAGGACCATCACCGGCAGCGTGGCCACCGTCAGGCCGATGTCGAGCGCCTTCATGAACCAGTAGCCGAGGAAGGTGGCCAGCGTGAGCGGCAGGCAGCAGGCGATCATCGCGCGCCAGTCGCGATAGGTGAAGAAGACCAGCGCAACGATCGTCGCGTAGACCCAGAGCATCATCGGCAGCTCGGTGGTCTCGAGCACTTCGTTGGTCGCCGCCTGCACGCCCACGTTGCCGCTCGCGAGGCGAAGGTTCACGCCGTCGAGCTTCTCCCTGTCGCGGAACTCGCGAACCGCCGCGATGACCTGCTTGACCGTCGACGCCTTGTGGTCGGTGAGGTAGACGTTGACCGGCAGCACCGTGCAGCCGGGGTTGAACAGTCCGGTGCCTTCCGGGATCAGCCCCACCGAATTCGCCAGCGAGCGCTCGTCGGCCGCGAGCGCGGTCCATTTCGGATGTCCCTCGTTGGTGCCCGAGTAGGCCTGCTTGGCGAGCTGCGCGACCGAGGCGACCGAGATCACTCCCGGCACGTTCTGCATGTGCCAGGCGAACTGGTCGACGTGGGCCATCACGTCGAGACGGTAGCAGCCGTCCTTTGGCGTCTCGAAGACCACGGTGAGCACGTCGAGGCCGAGGTCGAAGCTGCCGACGATCGACGCCGCGTCGAGGTTGTAGCGCGAATCGGGGCGAAGCTCGGGCGCACCCGAGGCGAGGTGCCCGACGTGTCGGCCCTGGCTCTGCACGAATGCAACCGCGAACAGCGCCGCGCAGACCATCGTGCCGATCGCCGCGTTGCGCGTCTCGGCGACCCGTCCGAGGACCGCCATTGCACTCTCGCGCGCCGCGCGCAGCCGCGTGAGACGCGCGACCCAGGCATCGTCGAAGCGCAGGTACGAGGCCAGCACCGGCAGCATCACCAGGTTCGTCACGATCTTGTACGCCACGCCGATCGACGCGGTGATCCCGAGTTCCCGGATCATCGGGATCGGGATCAGCGTCAGCGTGGCGAAGCCGACGAACGCCGTCACCAGCGCCATCGATCCCGGCACCAGCAGTCCGCTGAACGCGCGCCGCGCCGCGGTCATGCTGTCTGCGCCGGCGCACACGCCCTTGACCACGAAGTTGATCTGCTGCACGCCGTGCGAAACGCCGATTGCGAACACCAGGAAGGGAACCAGCACTGCAAGCGGATCGAGCCCGTAGCCAAGCAGCCGCAGCGTGCCGAACTGCCAGACCACCGACACCAGCGAGGAGAGCAGCGTGATCGCGGTGAGCGCGACCGATCGGCAGTACAGCCACACCGAGAGCGCTGTGAGCACGAACGCCAGCGTGAAGAACTCGACCACGCTGCGCGCGCCGTCGGCGATGTCGCCGATCTGCTTCGCGAAGCCGATGATCTGCACTTCGAACGATGCATCCTCGTGCCGGCCGCGCACCTCGTCCTCGATGCGCCGTGCGAAGTCGAGGTAGTCGAGGCGTTTGCCGGTGGCCGGGTCGGTCTCGAGCAGGTCGGCGACGACCATCGCCGCGGCGTTGTCGGTGGAGACCAGCGTGCCGATGTAGCCGCCCGCCAGCGCGTTGGCGCGGATGCGCTCGATCCGGCCGGGGTCGAGCCGGTCGGGCGTGATGTCGCCACCGATGACGTCCTCGGCCTTGAAGCCCTCCTCGGTCACGCCGAGCACCCGCGTGTTCGGGGTCCACAGCGAGGTCACCGTGCGCCGGTCGATTCCCGGCAGGAACATCACGGACTGCGTGACGTCGTAGAGCCGGCGCAGGCCCGGTGCGCTCCAGATCTCGCCGTCGCGAGCGCGCACCACGACGATCACGCGGTTCGCGCCGAAAACCTGGTCGCGGTACTGGAAGAAGGTGCGGACGTATTCGTGGTCCTGGGGCAGCTGCTTGTCGAAGCCGGCGTCCATCCTGAGCTGGCTCGCGAACAGTGCCATCGCGACGGTGAATACGCCGAGCAGCCCGAGCAGG
>CALMSQ010000067.1:0-5535 GCA_937872345.1 uncultured Burkholderiales bacterium
GCCGCCGCCGCGCTGTCGGCAGGCGTGCTGGCCACCGGCACGGCGCAGGCCTCCGACTCGGTGCTCGGCGCCGTGATCGGCGGTGGGGCGGGTGCGGTGATCGGTCAATCGCTCGGTGGTCGCGACGGCGCGATCATCGGTGGTGCGCTCGGCGCCGCCGCCGGTGCCGCCGCGGCGTCGAATCACCGTCACTACGGCGGCGGCTACGCGGTCGGCGCCTCCGTCGGGTACCCGGCGCCGGTCTACGCGCCCGCGCCCGTCTATGCGCCCGCGCCGGTATACCGCGCCGCGCCTCCGGTCATCTACGCGCCGCCGCCGCGCGTCGTGTATCGTCCCGTGTACGTGGCGCCCCGGCCCGTGTACTACGAGCGGCCGGGCTGGCGCCGCGGCCACGAGCGCTACGAATACCGGGAGCGTCGTTACGGATACGGCTACTGAGACGCGTCACCCGCTGGATCTCCGCCTCGTTCCGCCGCACGGCATCGAGGCGGGCGCCAGCATCGTCAACCTGGCGGCCGGCATTGCCGGCCGTTTTGCTGTCCGCTCGGCACTGCCGGCGGTTCCCGAGCCGGCGCTCGCCGAGGCGTTGGCCAGCGCGCGGTCGGTAGTCACCGTGCTGTTCGACGGTGTCGGCGAGCGGCAACTCGCCACGCACGTGCCGGGCGGGGCGCTGGCCCGGCACCGGCTTCGCACGCTGCGCTCGGTTTTTCCTTCGAGTACCGCGCCGGCCGTCACCTCGCTGGCCACGGCGGTGCCCCCCGCCGAGCACGGCAATCCGGCCTGGCTGATCTGGTCCGATCGCGCGCGCGCGATCGTGCGCACGCTGCCGATGGACGTGCGAGGCGATCGCCGCCGCGCGGTGAGCGCAGCCGACACCTGGTCGTGGCGGCCGTGGCCCGAACGCGCGGCATCGCCGTCGTTCGCGATCCTGCCGCGCGAGATCGCCGATTCCGAATATTCGCGGCACGCGTACGGGGGCTCGTCGCGGCTAGCCTACGCGCGCCTGGACGAGATCGCGCCGATGGTCGTCGACGCGCTGCGCGCCGCTGCGCAGGGCGCCAGCGTCTTCGTCTACCTGCCGCAGTTCGATTCGACGAGCCACGAGGCCGGCTGGCAGAGCGACGCAGCGGCGCAGGTGGTGCGCGACTTCGACCTCTGGTTCGCGGCGCTGGTCGAGCGGCTGCGCGACGTCGACGCGCTGGTGCTGGGCACCGCCGACCACGGCTTCGTCGACGTCGCCGCACGGGACCAGTTGCGGCTCGAGGACTTCCCCGAGATCGCCGCCTGCCTCGAACATCCGCTGTGCGGCGAGCCGCGCGTGCCGTTCTGCCAGGTGCGTGCCGACCGGCGCGAGCGCTTCGCCGAGGTCGTCGCGGCCTCGGTGGGCGACGCGTTCGCGGTCCACGAATCCGGTGCCCTGCTGCGCGCGGGCTGGTTCGGCCGCGTCGACGACTCCCGTGCGGCGAGCCTGCCGATCGCCGGCCGGATCGGCACGCACGTGCTGGTGCCGGCGCGCTGCGTGACGCTGGTCGACACCGTCGAGGGCGAGCGCGCGCCGCGCTTCATCGGGATGCACGGCGGCACCAGCGAGGACGAGATGCGGGTGCCGCTCGTCGCGGCCTGGCGCGGCGAACCGATCGGCTGATCGGCCCGGCGCTGCGGCGCGGGTAACATCGCGGTCGTGAACACGCCGACCCGTCCGTCTCCCCCCAATGCGCTGAGCGTCGCCGGCATCGATCCGAGCGGCGGCGCCGGCCTCTTTGCCGACCTGAAGGCGTTCTCCGCGCTCGGCGCCTACGGCACCGGCGTGGTCGCCGCGCTCACTGCGCAGAACACGCAAGCCGTCACCGGCGTGCACGGCGTGCCGCCGCCGTTCGTGCGCCTGCAGCTCGACACGCTGTTCGCCGACGTGCGCATCGACGCCGCGAAGATCGGCATGCTCGGCACCGCCGACATCGCGATCGCGGTGGCCGAGGGGCTTGCGGGGCCGATCGCGGCGGGGCGCCTGCCGCACCTGGTCGTCGACCCGGTGATGGTGGCCAAGAGCGGCGACGCGCTGCTCGGCCGCGAGGCGATCGCGACGCTGATCGAGGCGGTGCTGCCGCTGGCCACCGTGCTCACGCCGAACCTGCCCGAGGCCGGCGTGCTGCTCGACGCGCGTCCCGCCGACACGGTGAAGGAGATGCAGCGGATGGCCGAGCGGCTGCGCCGGCTGCTGCGCGACGACGGGCAGCGCTTCGTGCTGCTCAAGGGCGGGCACCTCTCGGGCGACGCCACGGACCTGCTGTTCGACGGCGACCGGATGATCGAGCTGACCGCGCCGCGCATCGCCACGCGCAACACGCACGGCACCGGCTGCACGCTGTCGGCGGCGATCGCGGCGCTGCTCGCGCACGGCATCGAGCCGGTGGCCGCGGTTCGCCAGGCCAAGCAATACCTGACGGAGGCGCTGCGGCAGGCCGACCGGCTGCAGGTCGGCTCGGGGCACGGCCCGGTCCATCACTTCCACGCATGGTGGCCCCGTGTTTGAGATGCTCTACGCGCTGCCGCTGCTGGTGAAGGCGGCGATCCTCGGCATCGTCGAGGGCCTGACCGAGTTCCTGCCGATCTCGAGCACCGGCCACCTGATCCTGGCGGGCAGCCTGCTGGGCTTCGCCGGCGAGAAGGAGAAGATGTTCGACGTCGCGATCCAGACCGGCGCGATGCTGTCGGTGATCTGGTACTTCCGCGCGCGCATCGCCGCCACGGTCGCGGGCATCGCGCGCGAGCCGCGCGCGCAGCGTTTCGCGCTCAACGTGGTCATCGCGTTCCTGCCGGCGGCGGTGCTCGGGGTGCTGTTCGCGAAGTACATCAAGGCGTGGCTCTTCAAGCCGGTGCCGGTGGCGATCGCGTTCATCGTCGGCGGGCTGGTCATCCTGTGGGTCGAGTCGCGTCATCGCCGCGGCGTCGCGCGCCCGCGCATCCACGACATCGACTCGCTCGGCGCGGGCGACGCGCTGCGGCTGGGCATCGCGCAGGCCTTCGCGCTGATTCCCGGCACCAGTCGCTCGGGCGCGACGATCATCGGCGGCATGCTGTTCGGGCTCTCGCGCCAGGTAGCGACTGAGTTCTCGTTCTTCCTCGCGATTCCCACGCTGATCGGCGCCGGCGTCTACGACACGTGGAAGTACCGCCACCTGCTCGGCGCAGGCGACGTGCCGATGTTCGCGGTGGGGCTCGTGTTCGCGTTCTTCAGCGCGCTGGCCTCCGTGCACTGGCTGATCCGCTACGTGGCCACGCACGACTTCGTGCCGTTCGCGTGGTACCGGATCGCGTTCGGGCTGGTCGTGCTGGCGACCGCGGCCAGCGGCGTCGTCAACTGGGTGGGCTGAGCGGCCGGCGCAGGAACAGCAGGTCCCAGACGCCGTGGCCGAGCCTGACGCCGCGCGCCTCGAACTTGGTCAGCGGGCGCCAGTCGGGGCGCGGCGCGAAACCGCGGCACTGCGCCGCCGTCTCGCCGATGACGGTGTCGCCCGCGCTGTTGGCGAGCAGCGGCTCGCGCGACAGCACGTCGAGCATCTGCACCGCGTAGTGCTCCCAATCGGTCGCGCAGTGCAGGTAGCCGCCCGGCGCGAGGCGGCTCGCCAGCAGCGCGACGAACGGCGGCTGGATCAGCCGGCGCTTGTGGTGGCGCTTCTTCGGCCAGGGGTCGGGGAAGTAGACGTGCACGCCGGCCAGCGTGCCGGGCGCGATCATGTCGCGCACCACCTCGACGGCGTCGTGCTGGACGATGCGCAGGTTGCGAAGTCCCGCGGCCTCGATCCGCGCGAGCAGGCTGCCGACGCCGGCCGGATAGACCTCGATGCCGAGGAAGTCGCGCGCCGGGTCGGCGGCGGCGATCTGCGCAGTGGTTTCGCCCATGCCGAAGCCGATCTCCATCACGAGCGGCGCCGCGCGACCGAAGACGGCCTGCGCGTCGATCGTCGCGGCGCAGTACGGCAGGCACCAGCGTTCGCGCAACGTCTCGTAGGCGAGACGCTGACCCGAGGTGAAATGGCCGCGGCGCCCGGAGAAGCTCCGGATGTGCGGATGCGCGCCGCCGTCGTCGTCGCCAGCGGCCCCGCTCACGACGCGGCGCGCGTCGAGTCGATCATCCCGCCGGTCGGCGACGAGGGCGTGGCCGCGTAGTACTTCTTCGGCATGCGGCCGGCGAGGAACGCGTCGCGCCCGGCCTCGACCGCCTTGCGCATCGCCCGCGCCATGCGGATCGGGTCGCGCGCCGCGGCCACCGCGGTGTTCATCAGCACGCCGGCGCAGCCGAGCTCCATCGCGATCGCGGCGTCGGACGCGGTGCCGACGCCCGCGTCGACGATGATCGGCACCTGCGCCTTCTCGATGATCAGCTGCAGGTTCCACGGATTGAGGATGCCCATCCCCGAGCCGATCAGCGACGCGAGCGGCATCACCGCGACGCAGCCGATCTCCTCGAGGCGCTTCGCCTGGATCGGGTCGTCGCTGCAATAGACCATGACCTCGAAGCCGTCGCGCACCAGCGTCTCGGCGGCCTTCAGCGTCTCGGGCATGTTCGGGTAGAGGTTCTTCGGGTCGCCGAGCACCTCGAGCTTGACCAGCGCGTGCCCGTCGAGCAGTTCGCGCGCGAGCCGCAGCGTGCGCACCGCGTCGTCGGCGCTGTAGCAGCCGGCGGTGTTCGGAAGGATCGTGAAGCGCTCGGGCGACAGGAAGTCGAGCAGGTTCGGCTCGCCGGCCGTCTGGCCGATGTTCGTGCGGCGGATCGCGACGGTGACGATCTGCGCGCCGCTCTCCTGGACAGCCGCGCGGGTCTCGTCGAAGTCGCGGTACTTGCCGGTGCCGATCAGCAGCCGCGACGTGAACTCGCGCCGGCCGATTTTCAGGGTGTCCGAAGGTGCGCTCATGTCTCGCTTTCGTTCAGCCGCCGCCGACGGCCACGACGATCTCGAGGCGGTCGCCGGGCGCGAGCGCCTCGGTGTCGTGCCGGCTGCGCGGCACGATCTCGCCGTTGCGCTCGACCGCGATACGGCGGCCAGTGAGCCCGAGTTCGGCGAGCAGCGCGGCGACGGTGCCGGGCGTCGGCAAGGGCCGCGGATCGCCGTTGACGACGATGGTTTCCATGAGCGCCATTGTCTCATGCGCGCCGGCGGCGCCGTTCCGTTCGTGGCGCGCCGCGCGCTCCGCCAGGGCGTACGGGTGGCCCTAGAGCAGCTCGTCGGGCGCGAACGGCGACAGCAGCATCAGCATCAGCTGCAGCCCCACGCTGGCATCGGGTTCCGCGCCTTCGACGGTCGGCGCGCCCGGCGCCTGCCCGACCCAGCGCAGGCGGCCGTCGGCGAGCGCCTCGACGCGGTAGCTGCTGCTGGCAGCGACGTCGTCGAAGAGCTGCACGACCTGTCCGGCGAGCGCCGGGCTGCGCATGACGAGGGCGATCTCGGTGTTCAGCCGCGCCGAGCGCGGGTCCATGTTCATCGACCCGATCAGCAGCAGCCGGCGGTCGATCACCAGCGCCTTCGCGTGCAGGCT
>CALMSQ010000068.1:0-5518 GCA_937872345.1 uncultured Burkholderiales bacterium
CGCGTGCTCGCCGCCGCCGAGCGCCTGGGCTATGTCGCCAACGGCGCGGCGCGCGCGCTGGCGATGCGGCGCACCGGAACGGTGGGCGCGCTGGTGCCGCGCTTCGGTGGCTCGTCGTTCCCGACCATGATCCAGGCGCTGGAGGCGACGCTTGGCGAAGAGGGCTACACGCTGCTGTTGGCGGCGCCCGAACACGCCCGGGCGCACGAGCCCGCCATCCTGCGCCGGCTACTCGAACGCGGGGTCGATGCCGTGGCGTTGCTCGGCAGCGAGCACCCGCCGCAGGCCCTGGCGTTGCTCGAGGCACATCGCCTGCCCTTCGTCATGATGTGGGGCGCGCCGGGTCAAGCCGAAAACTGTGTCGGCTTCGACGAGGAGGCGGCTGCCGCGCTGGTCGTGGACCACCTGGCCGCCCTCGGACACCGGAGCCTCGGCTTCATCGGTGGCCGCATGACCCACAACGAGCGTGCGCGCCGGCGATTCAACGGCCTGCTCGAGGCAGTCGCGAGTCGGGGCCTGCAGTTGGCCGAGGCCGCGCGCATCGAGACCGACTACGGGTTCCGCGAAGGTTTCGAGGCGATGCAGGTGCTGCTGACGCGGCGGCTGCCGTTGACCGCCGTCGTCTGCGGCAACGACTACCTGGCCGCCGGGGCGCTGTCGGCACTGGATCGCGCCGGGGTCCAAGTGCCAAAGCACCTCTCGTTGGCGAGCTTCAACGACAACGACTTCGCGCCGTACCTGCATCCGCCGCTCACTACGGTACGGATCCCGATTCGCGAGATGGGCGAGGCCGCCGGACGCCATCTGCTCGCGCGGCTGCGTGGAGAGACGCCGCCCGCGCCTGTGCCGCTGGGCGTTTCGCTCGTTCTGCGTGAGAGTACGGGGCCGGCAGGCCGCTGAGTCGGCCTGGTGGCCGAGCGCCACGACTGCGCAGCGATCGGCAGCCCTCCGTTGGGACACACCACCAGCCCTTCGGCAGCGGCCAACTGGCCGTTGGCCGCGGATCCCCTTTTCGCTCGACCGGAACGCCGCCCGCGCCTCGCCACGCCTGACGGCCCCCCAGTCGACCGAGTCGACAGACTTGTCCTTGCTGCCTTGGGCGCGACGAGCGCTTGACAATCAGGACGTACGTACGTATTGTTCGACCTATGGCAAGGCACTCAAACAAGCAAGCACTGCTCGACGCCGGCCTTCGGGTCATGTTCAAGCAGGGATTCCATGGCGCGGCCGTTCGCGACGTGGTCGCGACGGCCGGGGTTCCCCAGGGCTCGTTTACGAACCACTTCTCGTCGAAGGAGCAATTCGGCAAGGAGGTTCTGGACCAGTACTTCGACCACGTCCAGGGGCTCCTCCAGGCTTCACTTCAAGACCGCACCTCGAGTCCAAGGGCGCGAATGGAGCGGTACCTGGACATGATCGTCGAGCGCCTTCGAACCGACGGGTTCGAACGAGGTTGCCTGATCGGCGACTTCAGCCTCGAGGTGACGCAGACCAGCGACCTCATCCGCGAGCAGTTGCACCGGGTATTCGAACGGTGGCTTCAGCCCTTCGCGGAGTGCATTGCGGAGGGTCAGGCCCTGGGCGAGTTCAGCACGGCATTCGAGCCCCTGGAGATCGCCGAATACTTCCTCGCCTCCTGGGAAGGCGCGATTCTCCGGATGAAAGTCGAGCGATCGATCGCACCGCTGAACCGATTCCGAAAGATCTTCTTCACCACCATCTCGCCAAGAGGAGTCACGAATGGCTGATGTTCTACTCCCCAAGGTAAACGTCTATGGATCGAGCATGGCCTATCGATTCGTAGGCGACCGGGGCAGGAAAGTTGCCTTGTTCCTTCATGGAAACCCGACGTCGTCGTACATCTGGCGCCACATCATGCCCACCGTGTCCGAGGTGGCATGCTGCATCGCGCCGGATCTGATCGGGTTCGGCCAATCCGGCAAGCCCGACATCCGGTACGGCTTTGCAGACCACGTTGCCTACCTGGACCGCTTCCTCGCCGAACTCGAAATCGACGAGGCTTACCTCGTCGCGCAAGACTGGGGCACCGCGCTCGCCTTCGAGCTCGCGGCGAGACGGCCGTCGTTCGTTCGGGCGATGGGGTTCATGGAGTTCATTCGCCCCATGAATTCCTGGAGCGAATTCCACCAGGTGCCGCAGGCCCGGGAAACCTTCAGGAACTTCAGAACGCCGGGCGTCGGCGAGCGGCTGATCCTGCGCGAGAACGCCTTCGTCGAGAAGGTTCTGCCCGGTTCGATTCGCCGGAAGCTCACGGACGAGGAGATGGCCGTGTACCGCGCGCCGTTCCCGGACGAGCGGTCGAGGATTCCGACGCTCAGGTTTCCGAATGAACTTCCGATCGAAGGGAGTCCCCGCGAAGTGCATGAAACGCTCACCAGGGCCCACGCAGCGCTCGAAGAGTCGACGTACCCGAAGGTGCTCTTCGTCGGCAACCCGGGCGCCCTGGTTTCGCCTGAATTCGCGCGATCGTTCGTGGGCAGGTTGAAGAACTGCGAATTGGTCGAGCTGGGAGACGGTGCGCACTACCTGCAGGAAGATCACCCGCGGGCAATCGCGGAAGGCGTAGTCAAGCTCATCGAACGAGCAGAGGCGCAGCACGAGGAGGAGGCCTCCTCATGAACATCCAGATCGAGTATTGCGCACCCTGTGGCTACGGGAAGCGCGCAGACGCGGTCGCGGCCGCCCTGCAGGAACGGTTTGGGGTGGCGGCCGACCTGGTTCCGGGAAAGGGTGGCGTGTTTCGCGTCTACGTGAACGGCAAGGAGGTCATTGCCCGCACGAGAGGGTACTTCCCGTCTCCTGAAGAGATCGTCGCGGCGGTCGGAAGCCACGGAGCAGGCGGACGCGCGGCGTCGGGCACGAAGTTGCGCGCGAAAGGGAACTAGGAAGATGCCGCGATACATCTGCGTTGCCTGCGGAACGCAGCACGCCGACGCGTCCCGCCCACCAAGCGAATGCCGAATCTGCGAAGACGACAGGCAGTATGTTCCGCGCATCGGTCAGCAATGGACGACGCACGAGGCCCTGCGGCGCGACCGCACCATCGTGATGGGCGATGATGACGGCGTCTTTGCCTTGAGCGTCAGGCCATTCTTCGCGATCAACCACCGCGCGGCGCTGGTGACATCGAAGGACGGGAACCTCCTCTGGGAGGCGCTCAGTCTCGTGACGGACGAGGCGGTCGCCGAAATAAAGCGTCGGGGCGGCGCACAGGCGATTGCCATCTCGCATCCGCACTTCTATACGTCGATGATCGAGTGGAGCGAGGCGCTTGGCGGTATTCCGGTGCTGCTTCATGGTGCCGATCGTCAGTGGGTGGCTCGTGCCTCGTCCAGGATCGAGTACTGGTCTGGAGCGAGTCTCGCCATCAACGCCGATCTCACGTTGATCAACTGTCCTGGCCACTTTCCGGGCAGCACGGTGCTGCACTCGAAGAGTGGCGCCGAGGGGCTCGGTGCACTGATGTTGGGTGACTCCATACAGGTTGCCATGGATCGACGCCACGCGTCGATCATGCATAGCTACCCGAATGCCGTGCCCGTCGGGCCGCGCGTAGTGCGCGATGTGCAGCGCCGCCTGGAAGCGTACGAGTTCGAGAACGCTTATGGGTACGCCTGGGGCCGAAACATCATCCGAGACGCGAAGAACGCGATCGAGAGGTCGCTCGCTCGCTATCTGGGCGCCGTTGCGGCCTGATTCTCCGCGGCGCGCCCGACATCAGGATTCAAATTCGCTGCGATCGCCGGCGCGCACGCGCGGAAAGTTCAAATGCGCGACTGCCGTCATGGCGGCGATATGCCGCGAGCGCCGCTTCGCCGGCCACGACGTGGCCGCGGCTGCAAGGATGAGCAGTGCGGTTGAAGGTTCGGGGATCTCGCCGACGAAATCCCATGGGCTCCGTGCCTCGCCAATGCAGGCTCCAACGCAATCGAGTGGAAGAACGAGGTCTGATCCATCCGGAAGTGAAAAGATCAGCGAATACTGTTCCGCTGTAGCCTCGGCAAGCGAGCTCGCTGCACCGGCGATATTCCGGACGATCCGGAGGTCCGCCTGCTGTTCCGCGCGTATCACCTCGAGGAGAATCGCGAACAGCTGATTCGTTTTCTGGTCGAAGTCTTCGAACATCGCCGCGTAGTCTTGCCTCCGCTCGTCGATCGTCCCCTTCGACATGACGACCTCGAACGAGGCGATTTGCTGCGCAATCGGCACGCTCGTGTCGATCGTCAGGATCGTGTCGATCGTCAGGGGAACGGACTCCGCGGTCAGGCTGTACTCGATCAGGCACGCCGACGCCGGCGAGACGATGAACACAGAGCCCAAGGCGAGTGCGCCAGCAAGTCTGCGAAGGCCGGATGAACGTCGAATGCCCATGAATCCCTCCCGCATAGCGAAGTAGAGGTTGTCGCTCAGGCTAGGTGCGCGACCACTGCGCTGTATTGATCGCCGTCAATTGCTCGTTTCCGAAGGTGGGGCTCCATACGTGCTGGGGCACCGCTGCCTGCCCTTCCGCAGGAGAACGAACATGCCACTGCCCATCGACGGCGACAGCCGCGCGAGCGAAGAGCTCTCCGCCTTCATGGAGTCGCTTCTGAACGACCCCGACATCGAGGGTCCCGTCACGCTCGGCTTCGTGCGCGATCGCCTCAGGAGGGCGCGCACCGGCCACGGTCTGAAGGCCGACGTGTCCCCCTTCGGCAACGAGGATTCGCTCTACGTCGAGGTCGAGGCGCTGGTCGGGGAATTCGGCGTGGAGGCGCTCGCCGCCGACTTCACGGCGGTCAGGGCGAGCGAGGAATTGTCCGCAGTCATCGAGGCCGTCCTGGACGAGGGCGGTCGTCGGTCGGTGCCGACGCTGGGCACGCTGCGCGAAGCGATCGATCGGGGCCTGCTCGCCCGCATGGCGGGCGACGGTCTGATCGACCCCGACCAGAACGAGACGCTGATCGCGGAGCTCGACGCACTGATCGAGCGCTTCGGGTCCGGCGCGCCGGCGGAGTGCTTGCTGCGCTTCGAGTAGGGCGCTGCGCGGGTACACCGGCGGCCGCCCGCGGCGGCGCCTCGATCGCCTCGATCCGGGCTACGTCTGCGGAGGCGCCTCCGCCTCCCGCTTCTTCGCTCCGAACGGATAGGCGCTGCCGGCCTCGCCCGGCCGCGCGGGGATGCGCAGCGACAGCAGCATCGTCAGCGCCAGCACCGTCACGGTGAAACCCAGCGACCATGCGATCGGGATCTTGTAGACGTCGATCAGCAGCATCTTGGTGCCGATGAACCCGAGCACCACGGCCAGGCCGTACGAGAGCAGGTGGAAGCGCTCGTGCATGCCGGCGAGCAGGAAGTACATCGCGCGCAGGCCCAGGATCGCGAACACGTTCGACGTGAGCACGATGAACGGGTCGGTGGTGATCGCGAAGATCGCCGGGATCGAGTCGACCGCGAACACCACGTCGACGATGCCGATCAGCAGGATCACGACGAACAGCGGCGTGGCCATCCGCAC
>CALMSQ010000069.1:0-8476 GCA_937872345.1 uncultured Burkholderiales bacterium
CGAACTCGGCGGCGCTGCGCAGTCGGGTCATGGGTCGGCGCTGGCGCAGCAGGTCCTCGCCGACGGCCGCGCGTGGGCAAGGTTTCAGGCCATATGCGAGGCGCAGGGCGGGATGCGGGCAATACCCGCGGCGGCGCACCGTCACGTGATCACGGCGGCGCGTGCCGGCCAGGTCGGTGCCGTCGACAACCGACTTCTGGCACGTGCCGCGAAGCTCGCCGGCGCACCCCGGGCGCCGGCGGCCGGCGTCGAGGTGCACGCGCGCATCGGCGAGACCGTGCGGGTCGGGCAGCCACTGTTCACCCTGCACGCCCAGGCACCGGGCGAACTCGACTACGCGCAACGATTCGTCGCGTCGCGTCCGCCGATCTTCGCGATCTCGGAGGCCGCATGAATCGCATTGTGCTGCATTTTCCGGAAGACGAGCAGTTCGCCCGGCACCTAGCGGGCGCGCTGGAGGCCGCGCACGCGCCACTCGCGCTGCATCGCTTTCCGGACGGCGAGTCGCTGGTCCGCCTCGACGCTGAAGTCGGCGATCGCACCGTGGTGATCAGCTGCAGCCTGGCTCACGCGGACGAGAAGACGCTGCCGCTGCTGTTCGCCGCGTGCGCGGCGCGCGAACTGGGCGCACGCGGCGTCTACCTCGTCGCGCCGTACCTCGCCTACCTGCGACAGGATCGCCGGTTCAAGGCCGGCGAGGCGGTCACGTCGCGCAGCTACGCGCGCCTGCTGTCTGCGGCGTTCGACGGACTGGTAACGGTCGATCCGCACCTGCACCGCTACCGCGCGCTGGAGGAGATCTACGGCATTCCGACCCGCATCGCGCATGCCGCACCCCTGATCGCGCAATGGGTCGCCGACGAGGTGCAACGTCCGCTGCTGATCGGCCCCGACGTCGAGAGCACGCAATGGGTCGCCGAAGTCGCGGCGTCCTGCGGCGCTCCGTTCACGACGCTGGAGAAGGTGCGTCGCGGCGACCGCGACGTGGAGGTGAGCCTGCCCGACGTGTCCCCCTGGCGCGACCGTCAGCCGGTGCTGATCGACGACATCGTCTCGAGTGCGCGGACGATGATCGAAGCCGTGCGCGGCGTCCAGCGGGTCGGCTTGCCACCGCCGGTGTGCATCGGTGTGCACGCGCTGTTCGCGGCGCGCGCCTACGCGGACCTCGTGGCCAGCGGCGCTGCGCGGGTCGCCACCTGCGACACCGTTCCCCATGTGTCCAACCGAATCAGCATCGTGCAGCCCGTCGCCCGCGCACTCGACGATCTGCTCGCGGGGTGACGGAATGGCTCGCAACGCAACTTCGCTCGCTCGCCGGCTCTGGCTGCTCACCACGCAGGCGATCGCGGTCGCGGCGGGGCTCCTGATTGCCTGGCGCGCCTTCGGTCCTGCGCCGGCCGCGCCGGTGCGTCCCGATGTCGTGGCGCTTCGCGAAGCGCCGGCCGAGGCGTCGGCGCTCAGTGGTCCCGATGCCCGCCTGGAGGCGGGTTTCCGGGGCGCCGCGAGGAAGGCTGGGGCCTCGGTCGTCAACGTCTACACCCGCACGGCGCCGCCGCGGCGGCTCCCGGAATGGCTGCGTCCGTACGGCGAGCCGGATGGCGCGGCCGCCCAGGGACAGACCAGCCTCGGCTCCGGGGTCATCGTCGCCGAGCAGGGGTACATCCTGACGAACAACCACGTCGTCGAAGGTGCCGACGAGATCGCCGTCATGCTGCCGGGGGACAAGGTGGCCGAGGCGCGCACGGTCGGCACCGATCCGGAGACCGACCTCGCAGTCCTGCGCGTCGATGCCAGGGGCCTGCAGCCAATCACGTTCGCCAACCCGGACTCGGTGCAGGTCGGCGACATCGTGCTCGCGGTTGGCGATCCGTTCGGCGTCGGCCAGACGGTGACCCAAGGCATCGTCAGCGCAACGGGCCGCAACCGACTGGGGATCAATACGTTCGAGAACTTCATCCAGACCGATGCGGCGATCAATCCGGGGAATTCGGGCGGGGCACTCGTGGACACCGCGGGCCACCTGGTCGGCATCAATACGGCGATCTATTCGCGAAGCGGCGGTTCGCAGGGGATCGGATTCGCGATTCCTGTCAGCCTGGCCCGCCAGGTGATGGAGCAGATCATCGCCACGGGCCGGGTGAGCCGCGGCTGGCTCGGCGTCAGTGCACGCGACGTCGTTCAGGAGGCGACCGGGGTCGCCGCCGGCGCGGCGCTGGTCACGGTCCAGGCCGGCGGGCCCGCGGACAAGGCCGGCCTGCGCGCCGGCGATACCGTGGTGGCGATCGACGGCAGGGACGTGGTCGATACCGCGGCGCTCGTCCGCGAAGCCGCGGCACTGACTCCGGGCACCCGTGCACGGTTCGACGTGCTTCGGGCCGGAGCACGCGTCGTCGTGGATGTCGAGATCGGGTTGCGGCCTGTCACGCGCAGACGGTGACGGGCGGGCATCGACCATGCCGAACGAAGACGCCATCGACAGAGCCCCGCGGCCATCGGGTACCGGCGGGCCAGCGTCCCGGACAAGGCACTCCCGCCTGCGTCGCATCTGGCAGATCGGCCTCGAGTTCTCGAAGTTCGGACTTTGGGTCGCATGGCACCGTGGGCTGATGCGTTGCGACACGCACCCGGTGGCCGAGCGCTTCGTGCTGGTACTGCAGCGCCTTGGGACGACCTTCGTCAAGCTCGGCCAGCACCTCAGCCTGCGGGCTGACCTCCTGCCGGAGGACGCACAGCACGTGTTGGCGCGCCTGCAGACTCATGCGGCGCCCTTTCCCGCGGAGGACGCGGTTCGCGAAATCGAGTCCGCGTTCGGTGGGCCCTGGCAGCGCGCGTTTGCGCGCCTCGAGATGGCGCCGCTGGCGGCCGCGTCGATCGCACAGATCCACCGCGCAACCCTTCCAGACGGCCGCGAAGTCATCGTGAAGATCCGCCGGCCGGGCGCGGCCGAGCAGGCGCAGGCGGACATGCGAATTCTCCGCGCGATCGCGCGCACGGTGAACCGGGTGGTGCCGCCGCTGCGCCGTTGGGGCCTCGTCGCAGTGGTCGACGAAATCGCGGCAAATCTCGACCTGGAGATGGACCTCGCGCGCGAGTCGCGTTTCGTGCGGCGATTCGCAGACGCGTGGCGCGGGTCCGCGGAGATCGACATCCCCGACGTGGTCGACGGGCTGTGCACGCCGACGGTCATGGTGCAACGGTTCAGCTCCGGCACCCTGCTGGACGAGTTGCCGCCGGAAGCGCGAGCGCCGGCCGCCAGGCGCCTCGTCGACAGCTACGTCACGCAGATCTTCCGCGATGGCCTGTTCCACGGCGATCCGCATCCGGGGAACATTTTCGCGATGGCAGACGGACGGCTGTGCCTTCACGACTTCGGTATCGTCGGGCGGGTGGATCGGCGAATGCGCTGGGCGCTGGCTGCCTTCGCGCTCGCGTTCGTCGAGCAGGATGCCGACTGGGTGGTGGACGCATGGATGGATCTCGGACTGGTCGGCGCGCACGCGGACCGGGCCGCCTTCGCGCCTGCCGCACGGGCGCTGCTGGCCGAGTTCGCTGAACGCCCGCTGAGCGACTGGTCACTGTCGAGCGCCTTTGGTCGGCTCGTGGCCGCTGGACGCTTCGCCGACGTGCGACTGCCGCGCGACCTGTTGGTGCTGACGAGAACGGTCCTTCTGCTCGAGGGCACCGTGCAAGCACTCGCACCGGACTTCTCGGTGTTCGAAGCCGTTTCGCGGCACGCGTCGTCGGGCATGTTCGACAATCCGGCGGTGACCCCCACCTCGAAGCGGCTGCAATACGAACTCGGCAGCCTCGCCGGCGAGATGCCGTCGGTGCTGGCCAGACACGTGCACGAAGCGATCGGCCGGCAGCCGATCCCCGGACCGGCGACTGCGACGGGAGGTCGGTCGCGGGTCGACGTCGACGGGGCGAGCCGACGCGTCGCGCTGGCGGTCGTCGCGGCAGGGCTGTACGTCGCGTCGAGCCTGCTGGTTCAGGGCGGTGGTGCGGAGCCACACTGGGCGGGTATGCCCCCGCTCGCGCTCGCAGGGTATCTGCTGGCGATCCGGTTCACTTTCTCGGCTGTCCGTGGCGCGGCCTGAGACGGCCTCGACATCGAAGGGGGCGCGCGATGGGCAAGGTCAGGGTGGCGATCAACGGCTACGGAGTCATCGGCAAGCGCGTTGCCGATGCGGTCCGAGTCCAGGACGACATGGAGCTGGTCGGCATTGCCGACGTCGCCGGCGATTACCGACTGCAGGTCGCCGCGCAACGCGCGTTCGCGGTCCACGCAGCGACGCCCGAGGCAGGCGAGGCAATGCGCGCCGCGGGGATTCCCGTGGCCGGAAGCCTGCACGACCTGCTGCGCAACGCCCAGGTCGTAGTCGACTGCACGCCGAAGAACGTGGCTGCGGCGAACAAGCGCCTCTATGACTCGGCCGGGCTCAGGTCGGTATTTCACGGCGGCGAGTCCCACGCCCTGACCGGTCATTCGTTCGTCGCGCAAGCGAACTACGGGTCCGCGATCGGACGCGCGTCCACGCGCGTCGTCTCCTGCAACACGACTGCTATCGTCCGAACGCTCGGCGCGTTGCGCGCGGCAGGCCTGCTGAAACGCGCGCGGGGCACCTTGATCCGGCGTGCCTCCGACCCGTGGGAGTCGCACCGGGACGGCATCGTCAACACGGTCGTTCCGGAGCAATCGATGCCGAGCCACCAAGGCCCCGACGCACGAACCGTCATCCCGGACCTCGACGTCGCGACGATTGCCGTCACGTCGCCACACAATAGCAGCCACCTTCATGCGTGGTGGGTCGAGCTGACGCGGTCTGTGCGCCGCGAAGAGCTCGTCGAGGTGTTCGGGCGCGCGCCGAGGATCGCGTTCGTGCGGGTGTCGGACGGCGTCGAGGCGCTGAACAGCACTGTCGAGCTGATGTCGGACCTCGGCCGGCCGCGCGGGGATCTCTGGGAGGCGGTGCTGTGGGAGGACACGCTGACCGTCGACGGCGATCAGGCCTACTACGCCTGCCAGGTGTTCAATCAGGCCATCGTGGTTCCGGAGACCATCGATGCGATACGTGCACTGACAGGCGTCGAGCTCGACGCGGCAAGATCGATGTCCAGGACCGACGCGGCACTGGGACTGCGTCGCGACTTCCTCCGCAACCTGGTTACTTAGGGAGAGCCCACTCATGAGCTACCATTTCAGCAAGACCGTGTCGATGGCCTTTCCCGCCGCCGTCGAGAAGGTCACCGCAGAGCTCACGGCGCACGGCTTCGGCATCCTGACCCGGATCGACGTGCAGCAGACGCTCGAGGCCAAGCTCGGCGTCGGCTTCCGCCCCTACCTGATTCTCGGCGCGTGCAATCCGCCGTTTGCGTACCGGGCGCTGCAGACCGAGGACAAGGTCGGGACCATGCTGCCGTGCAACGTCATCGTGCAACAGCGCGACGGCGGCACCATCGAGATCTCCGCGGTCGATCCGGTTGCCTCCATGGCGGCGATCGACAACGCCGAACTGGCCGCCGTGGCCGGTGAGGTTCGGGAGATGCTTCGGGCAGTCGTCGACGCGGTCTGATCGCCGCGAGGGAATCGGTACGCGCCGGCCGCGCGTTGTGCGGTCGCGCGACCGGCACGGCGAACAGGGCGGCTCCGAGAACCCCGGTTGGTGGCTCGTCAGCCGCTCATGACGATGCGCGGATTGCCGCGCCCAAGGACCGCCGCGAGCTCGTCCTCCGTGAGAAGCGACGACGGATCTGCGTTCGCCAGCGGTGCGGCCGTGGCGACGATGTGAGCCCACGTGCAGCGGTTCGCGAAGAGCATGCCCCCGACATCGAGCGTACCGCCGCGACTGATGAATCCGAGGCCGACGGTCCGGTGCGGGCCGGTGTCGATCCGGCGCAGGAGGCCTAGCATCGGCTCCGGCCGCGCGTGGCTCACGATCACGCGCGCGCTGGCCGACGCCGGAAAGAGCCGTTGCAGGTCGGCGTCGCTTGCGACGAAACGGCCCTCGCGCGCATCGCGCGGCATCCTGAACCGGCCCGGTTCGAGCATGCACGTCACGGCGGTGGCAAGCCCCCTTGCGTCCAGGCGCTCGGCGGCGAGCAAGGACTGTGCCAGCTGGTACGCCCCGATGGCCACGATCAACACCACGGCGCGCTCGGCGGTCTTCACGACCAGGGCCCCGTCCGAGACGAGTCGCCCCGCCTGTCGCGCCGTCAGCCGCGATGGCACGGGGCGCTTCGGAACGACCATCGTCCAGAACTGACCGTGCGTCAGGTACGCGGCCCGCAGGGCCGCGACCGTGCTGTTCGCATCGACCGGGAACATCACGCGGGACACGTCCGACATTTCGCCGAGCAGCGCCTCGGCGAGGGTCGGGTCCTGGTGTGACAGTTCGTTCTTGCCGTTTTCCCAGGTGTGCGACGTGGCCAGCGTCACGACGGAGAGCCAGCGGGGCGTCTGGCCGTGCTCGGACTGGTGGCGGGCGAACAGGATTTCCTGCCGCAGCGCGCCCAGCATCTTGACCGCGAACGCTTCGTACGACACCACCAGATTGAGGCCCCCCTTGTTGCCGAGTGCGGCGCTGACGACGGCTTCCTCGTTGAGCGCCGTCACGACGGCGCCGTCGACCGCCTCGGCGACGCCGGCCTCGGGGGCGAACACGCGGTGCTTCAGGAGGTCCAGCGTGCCGTCCATGCGATTGCTTCGCAGCTCGTCCGGGTTGCCGACCCGCGGACGCAATGCCGGGTTGGCCGAGACGATCGACGCGAAAGCCCGATCCAGGGCGGCCATCGGCGACGAGGGGCTGCCATCGGGTGCCGACCAGCGCACGCGGGGGAGCTTGGGCGGCGCCACGTCCCGACGCGCCAGCGGATGGTCGCGCTCACGCGGCCGTCGCTGCTTCTCGTGGATGCAGAGCAGCTCCAGCGACAGCTCGATGTCGGTCGGATCGACGCGCAAGGCCTGCACGCCCTCGTTGAACAGGCCACGCGATACCGGATCGACGGAGGGATTCCCCGGAAGCGGCAGATTGTGTGCGGCGTTGGTTCCGGCGCCCGGGAATCCGAAGCCCTTGGGCGCCTCGGCGATCGTGTAGTGCAGCGGCACCGGGTATGCGTCGCGGCCGTCGCGTACCGCCGACGCGCACGCGGCGAGCCGTTCTTCCATCGCATGGATCGCCCACGCGAACGCCGCGGGATCGGTGCCGTCGATCTCCATCGGATCGAAGCCATTGAGGCGCAGGTGCTCGCTAAACCATGCCAGGCCGCCTTGCTGCTGCATCGTGCTGCGCTGCTCGATGCGCCGGCCGTTGAGGATCATGAACGGCGCCACGAACCCGGAATCGCCGGCCCGCCACCACCGTGGCGCCCAGTCGCTGCCTCGCTGCTCCTCGAACGCGCCGTCGCTGAGAAACACGACCAGTCGTTCACCGGGCAGCGGCATGTGTACGTACTGCAGCTCGGCGAAGCCGAGGTATCCGCCTTCGGACAGCCCGCCGGCGGTACCGGGTCCGACGTGGCTGCCGAGGGGCGATGCCGGACGGCCATCGGGGTCGATCTCGTAGCTGTAGAAATCGCGCACGAACCGCGTGAGACCCGCTTCGCTGCGGTCGTAGCGCTCGGCATGGCGCGCGGTCATGTTGTCGACCAGCAGGTTGCACGCGTCGATACCGGCGACGCAGTGGCCCTGTCCCATCAGCCAGCTTCGGGTCGTGCCGCTGAGCGTGTTGGCCGCCAGGTAGCCCACATAGGCTGGCACGATGTTCAGCGACCCGCCGGTATGTCCTTCGGGCGCCTCTTTGAAGTCCCCGGGCGCGAGCGGCCGACCGTCGAGATAGACGTTTCGCGCGTAGGTCATGTGGACGGTCAGCCACATTCCGGCTGCGGCAATCCGGTCGGCGGCCCAGAGCACGCGGTAGACGGACTGCGCGTCCGGGGCCTTTCCCTCAGCGGCCAATGCATGGGCCAGATCGTGGACCCTCAATTGCGTCGGATCGCCATGGACGATCGGACCGAACCCACTCGCCCAGCGCTCGAATTCATGGTCCGACTGGCGAAACAGGCGCGCACGCCTCGCGATCCAGTGAACGGTGTGGTCCATGTTCGATGCTCCGGGTCGCGCCTTTCGGGGCACGGTCGCCTGGGCGACGGTCCGCCCAGGCGTTCCATGATGTACCACCCGGCTCCATCGACGCCAGCGCGCGCCGCCGCCGGATCGATGACGCGCCCGGTTCGGACGGCTCGGCGGGCGACATTTCGCGGAAGCCGGCACAATGGCGTCGACGGCAGCGGGTCGACCCGGCACTTCCGGTGAGGTCGTGCCGGGCGCGAGCAGCATGCCGCGAAACCACTTCGAACCGGAAGCCTGTTCGTCCGCCATGACCGAACCCGTCCGCCGCCTCGACTTCGGCCGCGTCAGCGTCTTCTTCGGCGAGAAGTCGGGCAAGTATCCCGACGGCAACCAGGTGGTCGTGCGCGG
>CALMSQ010000070.1:0-2630 GCA_937872345.1 uncultured Burkholderiales bacterium
GGGGTGTAGCTTAGCCTGGTAGAGCGCTACGTTCGGGACGTAGAGGCCGGAGGTTCGAATCCTCTCACCCCGACCAGCAACATCCCCGTACATCAGGGCCTTGCCGAAGCCGCGCACCACGCGGCTTTCGTGCTTCTGGCGGGGGCGCGTCCCGCGCGGCCATGTCGAATCTTTTTACACTTCGTCGTCGACCTGCTCGAGTTGCCGAGTCGATCTTTCGGTTTATGAAGGACTTGCGCTGCTCGGCACGAATGATGCTTGAAATATTTCGGGCCGCATAGGGCGGTCCCTCGTGTCAACCTCGAAAGGAGGCGCCATGCACAAGTTCCTGAAAAGCACGCTCTTGGGTGCTTGGGCTGCAGCCAGCCTGTTCTGTCTGGGCGCGTCCCTGCAACCCGCATCCGCGGGTACGATCATCCTCGAAGGCAGCGACGCGATCGGCTTTCACTCGAACAGCAACGCTGCGGCCGGTGCATACCGGGACCAGGTGTGGTCCGCAATCGGCGGAGCCGATCCGCGCACGATCGCCGTGGTCGGTGGGTCCGTCACTGCCGGGGTCATCGTGTCCAACACGCATGCGATCACACGGCTGACGAGTCTGACTGGCGCTACGTTGAGCGACTATGCCGCAATCTACTTCCTGGCAGCGGGCGGCTGCTGCACGGAAGACACGTCGCTTCCCGCGGGCCACGAATCCGACATCACCGCGTACCTGGCTGCCGGCGGCACGATCATGATCGAGAACTATACCGGCGCCGCGGCATGGGACTTCGCAGTCGGAACCGGCGGCGCCGGCAATGCGCACGTCGCGGGTATCGGCGGTGGGTATCCGAGCAGCCTGGGTTGCGACGACGGCGAGACCGTGACGGCGACGGGTATCGCCAACGGCTTCACACAGCCGACTCCGATGGGCTGCTGGACGCACCAAGCCTATGACACGTCGTTCTTCGGGCCTCTGGGATTCACGTTCAGCTTCTTCGACGCCCCCCCTCTCTTTGCAGCCGGCACCGGCCCCTGGTCCAGCCTGCTGTCGAGCGGCAGGACGATCACGGGCGGCGGTGGCGGAACGACCGTTCCCGAACCGGGTGCGCTAGCGCTGCTGTCGATCGCGCTGATCGGTCTTGGAATCGTGCGCTCGCGGCGCGGGTAGCCGCATGTAGAGGCACGCATCGCGTCACCGAGGGCGGCTCCCCATGGGAGCCGCCTTTCTTCTTGCCTTGCGTCGGACGCGCCAGGGTGAGCGCCATCGCCCCGCCGCGGGGTACCGATCGCCCATGCCGGCTGCGCGCAGGCATACTCGGCCATGTTCCCAACCGCTCACGTACCCGCTCGAGGACCGTGATTTCTCCTCAGCACCCGCGTCTCGCCGCAGGCTCGCCCGCCTACCGCCGCACCAGCCTCGCGATGTTCGTCGGCGGCTTCGCGACCTTCGCGATGCTCTACGCGACCCAACCGCTGCTGCCGCAGCTCGCCGACGACTTCGCGGTCGGCCCGGCGCAGGCCAGTCTCGCGGTCTCGGGCGGAACCGCGGCGATGGCGTTCCTGCTGATTCCGGCGAGCGTGCTGTCGGATCGCTTCGGCCGCGAGCGGTTGATGAAGGTG
Organism: uncultured Burkholderiales bacterium; assembly: GCA_937872345.1. GTDB lineage: Bacteria > Pseudomonadota > Gammaproteobacteria > Burkholderiales > Burkholderiaceae_E > Zeimonas. The sequence continues at coordinate 1,603 of CALMSQ010000070.1, forward strand.
TCGCTGGCGCTCGCGGCGACGGTCTCGATCGCCTCGGCGGCGGTCACCGACTTCACGCAACTGCTGGTGCTGCGCGCGCTGCTCGGCGCGGTGCTCGCCGGCCTGCCTGCGGCGGCCATGGCCTATCTGTCGGAAGAGATCGCACCCGAAGCACAGGGGCGCGCGATGGGCCTCTACATCGGGGGCAACGCGCTCGGCGGGATGAGCGGCCGCTTCCTGTCGGCCGTGATCACCGAGTGGGGCTCGTGGCGCTGGGCGCTGGGCGCGCTCGGCGCGCTCGGCGTGGTGGCCGCCATCGTCTTCTGGCGCGGGTTGCCGCCGTCGCGTCACTTCCGGTCACGCGAGGCCGCGATCGGCCGCATTCTCCGCGACATCCGCGCCATTGCGGCCGACCCGGGGCTGCCGTGGCTGTTCCTGGTCGGCTTCCTGCTGATGGGCACCTTCATCGGCCTGTTCAACTACCTCGCGTTCCGCCTCGGCGATGCGCCCTACCACCTGAGCCACACCGCGATCGGCTCGATCTTCCTGCTCTATCCGATCGGCAGCTGGGCGTCGGCGTTCGCCGGACGCGTCGCCGACCGCCACGGCCGGCGCAACGCGCTGTGGGTCATGGTCGCGACGATGGGTGCCGGGTTGGTGGCCACGCTCGCCGCGCCGCTGGCCGTGGTGATCGCCGGCGTCGCGGTCTGCACGTTCGGCTTCTTCGCGTCGCACGCGCTGGCGAGCGGCTGGGTGGCCCGCCGCGCCCCCGAGCGCCCGGCGCTCGCCTCGGCGCTCTACCTGAGCAGCTACTACCTGGGCGCCAGCGCGATCGGCACCGTGGCCGGCGGCGCATGGAGCGCCGGGCGCTGGCCCGGGGTGGTCGCGTTGCTGGGCGCCTGCACGCTGGCGACATTGGGCGCCGCGCTGCGGCTGCGGCGAATCAGAAGAGCAGGTTCGGAAGCCACAGCGTGACCTGCGGCACGTAGGTGATGAACACCAGGAACGCGAGCAGGATCGACAGCCACGGCAGCGCCGCGCGAATCACC
>CALMSQ010000071.1:0-9936 GCA_937872345.1 uncultured Burkholderiales bacterium
GGCACGCAGCGCTACTGGCAGGACCGCGTGCTCGAGCTGCGCGAGCAGGTCGCCGCGATGCAGGAGCCGGCGCTCGAGGCAGGCTGAGCGTTCGCCGCGCATGTCCATGCGGCACGCGGGGGCGCCGACCCCCGCCGCGGATGCGCTCTAGAATCGACCCGACCCGGCCCGCGGGTCGTTCCACTTCAACGCTCTACAGGGAAATCGATGACCGGGACACGACGACTGCCAGCCTTCGTTCTAGCGCTCCTGATGCTTCTCGTCATGCAGGCCGTGCAGGCGCGCGAAATGGTCAGCATCGTGCGCCCGGACGTCAATCTGCGCTCCGGCCCCGGCACGCGTCACGAAGTCGCCTGGATCCTCGGGCGCGGCTACCCGCTCGAGGTGCTCGCGCGCAAAGGCCAGTGGCTGCAGGTGCGCGACTTCGAGGGCGACGAGGGCTGGGTCCACCGGTCGCTGGCCGGCAGGCAGCCGCACGTCGTCGTCAGGGCGAAGGTGGCCAACCTCCGCAGCGCGCCAGGTACACGCAGCCGCATCGTCGGCAAGGCCGGCTACGGCGAGGTGCTGCGCACGCTGGCGCGCCGCGGCGACTGGATCCGCGTGCGCAGCGAGGGCGGCGTGGTCGGCTGGGTGGCGCGGCGGCTGACCTGGGGCTGGTAGGCCCGGGCGCGGCCGCCGGCGGCGGGTTCTAGGCCCGGTCGAGGTCCGCGCGCAGGCCGGGCGGCAGGCGGTCGAGCATCCAGCGGATCGCGACGGGCAGGATGACGAGGTCGTCGACGACGCCGAAGACCGGGATCGTCTCGGGGATCAGGTCGAACGGCGACACCAGGTACAGCAGCAGCAGCGCGGTGCCCACCTTGAGCCACGCGGGGGCGTCGGGATGGCGCAGCGCAAGCCACAGGCGGCGCGCGTCGCCCTTGACCAGCATCCACAGCATCGACAGCCGCTTCCACATCGTCGCCTCTCCCTTCGGTGGGCCTGGAGCCACGCGCCCAGGCCCGCGCATTTGCACTAAATGGGGGCGGATCGGCGCGCTGCAAGCCGTTCGGTCGCCGGGGACGATGCGGCCGCGGTGGCGCTCGCTCAGAAGATCCGGTTGAACCACAGCATCGACAGCAGCGCCGCGAGCACCGCCGCCACCGCTGCCGCAGCGGAAAAGAGCGCAGTGACCTCGCTCTCGCGGGTCTCGAGCACCATCTTCGAGGTCATCGTCTCGTAGACGGTCTTCAGCTCGGTGGCCGTGCCGGCGTAGAAGTAGGCGCCGCGCGTCGCCTGCGCGATCGACTGCAGCGCTTCTTCGTCCAGGCGCACGCGCATCGACCAGCCGTCGCCGATCAGGATCTCGCCGTTCGGCGTGCCGATGCCGACCGTGTAGATGCGCACGCCGCGTTCCGCCGCCAGGCGGGCCGCCTCGATCGGGTCGGGGCCCGTCGTGGTCTGGCCGTCCGACAGCAGGATGATCACGGCCGACGCATACGAACCCGGCGCGGACGGCGGCTTCTGCGGCGCGGTCGCCGCCTTCGTGTCGCCGCGCCTGGCCTCGAGCGGCGTGCCGCGCTGTCCACGCTGCGCGCCCTGCGAGGGGAGTTCGAATTCCTGGTCGGGGAAGATCGTCTTCAGCGACACCAGGATGCCGTTGCCCACCGCGGTGCCGCGCTGCAATTCGAAGCGGTCGATCGCCGCGAGGATGTCCTCGCGGTTGTGCGTCGGCGGCTGCACCAGCGCGGCGCTGCCGCCGAAGGTCACGACGCCGATGCGCGCGCTGCGCGGCTGCTCGGCGACGAACGCGCGAGCCGCGGCCTGCGCCGCGGCGAGCCGCGTCGGCTCGACGTCGGTCGCGCGCATGCTGCCCGACACGTCCATCGCGAGGATCACCGTCTCGAACTGCGACGGCAGCGTCACGACCGCGGTGGGCCGCGCGGTCGCGACGATCATCGCGGTGATCGCCAGCAGGAACAGCAGCGGCGGCAGGTGCCGACGCATCCCCTGGCCGGCGGTCATCGCCTCGCGAACCATCGCCAGGCCCGCATAGCGGACCGCGAGCCGCTTGCGCCGGCGCAGCAGCCACAGATAGGCCGCGACCAGCAGCGGCACCGCGAGCAGCAGCCACAGCATCGACGGCCAGAGGAAACTCATCGCACCCTCGCCAGGTGCGCCGGCAGGCCGCCTGCGGCGGCGAGCCGGCTGCGGCGCTTGCGCAGGTCGGCGAAGCGCAGGATCGCGTCGACCAGATCGTCGTCGGTGGACAGTTCGAGCACGTCGACGCCGGCTTCGGCGAACGCCTCGCGCAGCGCGCTCTCGCGGCGCCGGGCCACCTGCTCGAAGCGCCGCCGGAAAGCCCGGTCGTGCGTGTCGACGAACAGCTGCTCGCCGGTCTCGGCGTCCTGCATGACCAGCAGGCCCAGGTCGGGCAGGGCGCGCTCGAGCGGGTCGGTGAGCCGCACCGCGACGACCTCGTGGCGCTGCGCGAGCTGCGCGAGCGGCTGCGCCCAGCCAGGCGCGCTGAGGAAGTCGGAGACGACGAACACCAGCGAGCGCCGGGCCATCACCTCGTGCGCGGCGCCGAGCAGCGCGCGCAGGTCGGTGCCCGTCGAGCGCGGCGGCGGCGGCCGCGTCGCGATCCGGTGCAGGATCTGCAGCACCTGCAGGCGGCCGCCGCGCGCCGGCATCACGGCCTCGATCTCGGCGCCGTAGAGGATCGCGCCGACGCGGTTGCCGTGCCGGGCGAGCAGCCGCGCGAGCACCGCGGTGAAGTCGCGCGCGACCGACTGCTTGGTGACCCGGTCGGAGCCGAAGTCGACCGAACCGCTCAGGTCGAGCAGCATCCACGCGGCCAGCTCGCGTGCCTCGGTGTACTCGCGTACGTACGGTGTCTGCAGCCGCGCCGTCACGTTCCAGTCGATGTAACGAACGTCGTCGTCGTGCTGGTACTCGCGCAGGTCGGCGAGGTCGAGTCCCGTGCCGCGGAACAGCGTGCGGTAGTCGCCCTGCAGCAGGCCGTCGAGCCGGCGCAGCACGGTCCATTCGAGCCGGCGCAGGACCGCCTCGGCCCCGCCCGTTTCAGCCGTTCGCGGCGCGCTCGACATGGGCCTGCAGCGGCTGCTCCGGGGCGGGCACCGCTTCCATGATCCGGTGGACGATCCGGTCGGCGTTCACCGACTCGGCCAGCGCCTCGTAGGACAGCACCAGCCGGTGCCGCAGCACGTCGGGCACCAGGTCGACGACGTCCTCGGGCAGCGCGTAACGCCTGCCGCGCAGGCAGGCGAGCGCACGCGCGCCCTCGATCAGGTGGATCGTCGCCCGCGGGCTGGCGCCGAAAGTGACGAAGCGCGAAAGGTCGGCGAGGCCGCAGCGCGCCGGCTCGCGGGTGGCCGTCACGAGCCTCACCGCGTACTGCGTGAGCGACGGGTCGACGTAGACCGTGCGGCACTCGCGCTGCAGCGCCCCGAGCTGTTCGGTGGTCGCGACCGCCGCGACCGCCGTCGCCGGCCCGGTGACGCGCTCGACGATGACGAACTCCTCTTCCTCGGTCGGATAGCCGACCAGCACCTTCATCATGAAGCGGTCGACCTGTGCTTCGGGCAGCGGGTAGGTGCCCTCGGTCTCGATCGGGTTCTGGGTCGCCATGACCAGGAACGGTTCGGGTACCTCCCAGGTCTCGCCGGCGATCGTGACCTGGCGCTCCTGCATCACCTCGAGCAGTGCGCTCTGCACCTTCGCGGGAGCGCGGTTGATCTCGTCGGCGAGCAGCAGGTTCGTGAAGACCGGGCCGAGCGAGGTCGCGAACTCGCCGGTCTTCTGGTTGTAGATGCGCGTGCCGACCAGGTCGGCCGGCACGAGGTCGGGCGTGAACTGGATGCGCCGGAACGTGCCGCGGATCGTGCGTGCCAGCGTCTTCACGGTGAGTGTCTTGGCCAGGCCCGGAACGCCCTCGACCAGCAGGTGCCCCTGCGCCAGGATCGCGACCAGCACGCGCTCGAGAAAGCGGTCCTGGCCGACGACGACGCGCTTGACCTCGTAGAGGACGCGCTGCATCAGCGCGGCGACGTCGGTGCCGCCGTCGATCGGGTTGCTCATGAGCGGGTGTCCGTGGGTCGGTTGCGGTGCGGGTCAGAACGGCGACATGCCGACCGAGCTGGCGGCCGTTTCGATCGGCACCGCGAAGCCGATGCCGATGAAGACGCGCTGGTCGGTCGGGTTCATGATCGCGGTGACGATGCCGATCACTTCGCCGTCGGCGGTCACCAGCGGCCCGCCGGAGTTCCCGGGGTTGGCCGCGGCGTCGAACTGGATCAGGTTGGTGAGCAGCCGCTCTCCCTCGGGCGAGCGGAACTCGCGGCGCAAGCCGGAGACGATGCCGGCGCTCGCACTCGGGCCGATGCCGAACGGGAACCCGACCGCCACCACGTGGTCGCCGACCGCGAGGTCGCGCGTCGAGCGCATCGTTGCTGCGACGAGGTCGTCGGGGATCGACTTCGCCTTCAGCACGGCGAGGTCCTGTTCGGGCTCGAGTCCGATGATCGACGCGTCCGCCTCCAGCCCGTCGGCGAACTCGACCCGAAGGCGCGGCGCGCCGACGACCACGTGGAAATTCGTCAGGATCGTGCCGGTATCGACGATGACCACGCCCGTGCCGACGCTGCGTTCGACGTCGGGATGGCCGGGCTTCTCCGCTTCGAGCGCGCGCACGCGCACGACGGCCGGCCGGATGATCTCGTAGGCTCGCGCCGCCGGCGACGGCAGCGCCGCCGTCTGCAGCGAATGCAGCACCGCGGCGTCGATGTCGTCCTGGGTGAGCGGCGACGGCCAGCGGGCGGCGAGCATCTGCAGCGCGGCGAGCGCCACCGCGACAAGCACCGCACTGCCGAGCAGCACGCGCCGGTGGCGAGCGACGGTTCCGGCGAGCCTGCGATGCCAGCCCGCCGGCGCCGGCGCGTCGGGCGCCGTCGCCGGCGCGCCACGGCGCGACGCATCCGCCTGCGCGGCGGACGCAGGCGCTCGGGCGGTCGACCCTGGGAGCCGGGATCGATCGGAACTACTGTAGAGCGGCACTCGTCGCATGCGCGGCCCCGATGGGCGATTGCTGTCCGAAAAAATAGCACGCCGCACGTCGGTGCGCGCGTCGAACAGTCGCCCGGCGCGGCGCGAACTTGCAGGCGAGTGCCGACGCGTCGGGGCGGAGCCGCGCCGGCGCGTCGGGCGCCGCCCCGATCGGCCGCCGGCTGCGGCGTCGTCGCTCAGCCGCCGGCTGCGGCGTCCCCGATCAGCGACCGGTAGGCGTGCCAGGTGGCGTGGCCTACCAGCGGGGCCGTGATGACGAGCAGGCCGAGCCACAGGACGAGGCTCGCGCCGATCAGCACGACGATCGTCAGCGCCCAGAGGTAGACGGGGCCGGGATGCGTGGCAAGCGCACGCGCACTTGAAAAGACGGCCATCATCGTGTCGGTGCGGCGATCGAGCATCAGCGGCACCGACACCACCGAGATCGCGAACACCAGCGACGCGAAGACGAAGCCGACCGCCGCCCACAGCGCCACGAACTCGAAGTTCTCCGGCGAGACGATCTGGGCGAGCATGCCGCGCATGGTCGGAAACTCGGTGGTCGAGGCGAGCGCGAACAGTACCACCGACACGCGTGCCCAGACGATCATCGCGAAGGTGAGGATCGCGGCGAAGAACGCGATCGCGCCGAGGTTGCGCCGCCAGCAGACCAACGACTTCGCCAGGCTCACGGGCTCGCCGCGTTCTCGCTGTCGCGAGAGTTCGTACAGGCCGGTGCAGACGAACGGGCCGATGAGGAAGAAGCCCGCGGTCAGCCCCATCGTGAGCTGCCACTGCGTCTCGTAGATGGCGCGGATCGCGGTGCCCATCAGTGCGAACAGCAGCCCGTAGAAGAGGCCGCGGAACTTCGTCGCACGCAGGTCGTCCCAACCCAGCTCGAGCCAGCGCCGTGGCGCCGACAGGGGCACTTCTGCGGCGATCGGGGGCGGGCCAGGACGCGCTTGCGGGGTGACGGCAGTGCTCATTGGTTGTCGCCTCGGGTCGGTGCGGCGCATTATGCCGTCGGGCGCCGGGTTCCGCGACACCCGACCGTCCTCCGCGCCAGCCGGCCAGGGAGAATCGTATTCGCATGAATCATCCGGACGCGCTCGATGCCGCCCGTGCCTGCCCGATCCGGGGGCGGCCGTCGCGGCGCGCGACGATTTCGCGATGATCGAATTCGCCGACGTCGACGCGGCCGCCCGGCGCCTCGCCGGGCAGGTGCAGGACACGCCCTGCCTCGCGTCGCGCACGCTGTCGGAGATCACCGGCGCCGAGGTGTTCCTGAAGTTCGAGAACCTGCAGTTCACGGCGTCCTTCAAGGAGCGCGGGGCGCTGAACCGGCTCGCGCTGCTCGATGCGGGCCAGCGGGCGCGCGGGGTCGTGGCGGTCTCGGCGGGCAATCACGCGCAGGGCGTCGCCTGGCACGCCCGCCGGCTCGGCGTCCCGGCGACGATCGTGATGCCGCGCTTCACGCCGTCGGTGAAGGTCGAGCGCACGCGCGCCTTCGGCGCCGAGGTGGTGCTGCACGGCGAGCGCTTCGACGAGGCGCGCACGCACGGGCTGGCGCTGTCGGCCGCACGCGGCCTGACGATGATCGATCCGTTCGACGACGATGCAGTGATCGCGGGCCAGGGCACGGTCGCCGTCGAGATGCTGGCTGCGCACCCGGGGCTCGAGCACCTGGTGGTGCCGGTCGGCGGCGGCGGGCTCGTCGCTGGCGTCGCCACCGCGGCGAAGCACCTGCGGTCCGGGATCCGGGTGACGGGCGTCGAAGTCGAGCGTTTCGCGCTGGTCCACGACGCGCTGACCGGCGGGCGCCACCCGCTCGGCGCGAGCTCGATCGCCGAGGGCATCGCCGTCGACCGTCTCGGCGAGCGCACGCTGCCGATCATCCGGCAGCGCGTCGACGAGGTGCTGCTGGTCGACGAAGGCGATATCGAGCAGGCGGTGCTGATGCTGCTCGAGATCGAGAAGACCGTTGCCGAAGGGGCGGGCGCCGCGCCGCTTGCGGCACTGCTGCGCTACCCGGAGCGCTTTCGCGGCCAGCGGGTCGGGCTGGTGCTGTCCGGCGGCAACATCGAACCGCTGCTGCTCGCGTCGATCATCGAGCGCGGCATGGTCCGGTCGGGACGGCTCGCGCGGCTCTTCGTCGACATCCGCGACGTGCCGGGCGCGCTCGCGCAAGTTACGGCGCTGCTGGCCGACGAACACGCGAACATCGAGCAGATCCGCCACGAGCGGGCATTCGGAAGCGTCGGCGCGCAGCGCGTCGAGGTCGAGATCGTCGTCCAGACGCGCGGCGCCGGGCACGTGGCAGCGCTGCTCGCACGTCTGGCCGAGGCCGGATTCGCCGCCCGCACCGGCTGAGGCCCTCGCCAGGAGGCGTCCATGGACAGCTCGACCGAATCCTCCGTTCCGGCGCCGCCGGCGAACGACCCACCGGTCCGGCATTCGTTTATGCGATTCGTCCCGCTGGTGGTGCCGCTGATGGCGGTGTTGCTCGCGACCTGCGCCGCGGTGATCCTCTCCGAGGTCTGAAGCGCTGCCTTCGTCCGCGCCGGCCGGGCGGATGCGGCGCGGCAGCCCGATAGAATGCGGGCTTTGTCGACGCTGCGAGGACATCCGCCATGGCCATTCAGACGGTAGGGATCATCGGCGCGGGCACGATGGGCAACGGAATCGCCCAGGCCTGCGCCGCATCCGGCATCGACGCCGTGATGCAGGACGTCAGCGACGCCGCGCTCGAGCGCGGCGTCAAGACCGTGTCGGGGTCGCTCGACCGGCTGGTGAAGAAGGGCTCGATCGACGACGCGCGCAAGCAGGAGATCCTGTCGCGGATCCGTGCGACGACGCGCGCCGACGACCTCGCGCCGGTCGACCTCGTGATCGAGGCGGCGACCGAGAACGAGGAGCTGAAAGTCCGGATCCTGAAGAACCTCGAGGGGATCGTCAGGCCGTCGGCCATCATCGCCACCAACACTTCGTCGATCTCGATCACCCGTCTGGCGGCCGCGACGCATCACCCCGAACGTTTCGTCGGAATGCATTTCTTCAATCCGGTGCCGGTGATGGCGCTGGTCGAGATCATCCGCGGGCTGCGCACCTCGGAGGAGACGGTCGCGACCGTCACCGAGCTCGCGCAGCGGCTCGGGAAGACGCCGATCGGCGTGAAGAACAGCGCCGGCTTCGTCGTCAACCGGATCCTCTGCCCGATGATCAACGAGGCGGTGTTTGCGCTGCAGGAAGGGCTGGCGAGCGTCGAGGAGATCGACGCCGGCATGAAGCTCGGCTGCAATCATCCGATCGGCCCGCTGGCGCTGTGCGACCTGATCGGGCTCGACGTCGAGCTGGCCGTGATGGAAGTTCTCTACGCGGGCTTCAACGACCCGAAGTACCGCCCCGCGCCGCTGCTGCGCGAAATGGTCGACGCCGGCCTGCTCGGCCGAAAGACCGGCCGCGGCTTCTACCGCTACGACAAGTGAGGCCGCGATGAGCAGCCCGGCTTCCTCCGTCGGCGGCCCGACGCTCGAGTTCTGGCAACAGCGCTTCGAGTCGCAGCGCACGCCGTGGGATCGCGGGGCAGTCAACCCCGCGCTCGCGCCGCTGGTGGCCGGCGGCGTGCTGCCGGCCGGCGCCCGCGTGCTGGTTCCGGGATGCGGCGCCGGCTACGAGGTGCTGGCACTGGCGGCGAGTGGACTGCATCCGGTGGGGGTCGACTACGCGCCGGCGGCGGTCGAGCTCACGCGCGCCCGGCTCGCGCAGGCGGGCCTCGCCGCCGAGGTGGTGCAGGCGGACCTGCTCGACTGGAGGCCCTCGGCGCCGTTCGATGCGATCTGGGACCAGGCCTGCCTGTGCGCGCTGCATCCCGACCTGTGGTTCGCCTATGCGCAGCGCCTTGCCGCGTGGGCGAGGCCGGGCGGCACGCTGGTGCTGCTGGCGGTGCAGGTCGAGCGCGAGGGCCGGCACGAGGGACGCATCGAAGGGCCGCCCTACCACTGCGACGTCAACGCGGTGCGGGCGCTGTTCCCGGCCGAGCGCTGGCAGTGGCCGCGGCCGCCTTATCCGCGGCAAGCGCATCCGGCCGGGATCGCGGAACTGCAGGTGGTGCTCACGCGTCTGGCCGAGCCGCGCGGCGCCGCCTGACCCCGAAGCGGGCGCCGGCGCGGGGGATGCCGGCAGGGCGACTCAACCCTCGAATTCGCGCAGCCCGTCGAGCGACAGGACGGTCAGGCCGCCGTAGTCGACCTTCAGCAGTTCGCTCGACTCCAGGCGACGCAGCGCCTGGTTCACCCGCTGGCGCGACAGGCCGGTGAGGTAACCGATCTCGCCCTGCGAGATCTCGAGCTTGCGACCCAGCCCCGGATAGAGCAGCGGGTTGAACAGCTGGGCCAGGCAGCGCGCCACGCGCGCATCGGGGCCGAGCAACCGGTCGATCTCGACCGTTCCGATGAACTGCCCGAGCCGTTCGTTCAACTGGATCAGCAGGTAGCGATTGAACGCGATGCTGGTGTCGAGCAGCCACTGGAAGGTGGCGCGCGGCAGGCAGGCAATCCGGCTGTCGCGCAGCGCGACGGCGTCGTAGCGCCGCGGCTCGTCCTTGAGCATCGAACCCTCGCCGAACCAGCCGCCCGGTGCGATGCCGGTGAAGGTGACCGCCTTGCCGCGCGCCGACACGCTGCTGATCTTCACCAGGCCCTCGATGACGCCGATCCAGTGGTCGACCGGTTCGCCCTTGCGGCACACGAAGCCCCCGCAGGCGACGCGGCGTTCGACGAGATCCTGGCGCATGCGGTCATGTTGCGCCGCGTCAAGCTCGCGCATCCACGGCGACAGCCCGAGCAGGTCGTCGAAAGCGCTCAACGGCAGGATCCCCCGGTTTTCCCTGAGTTTGTC
>CALMSQ010000072.1:0-2356 GCA_937872345.1 uncultured Burkholderiales bacterium
CTGGTCGAACGTGCCGTTGAAGTTGCCGCGGCGGTAGAGCAGCCCCTCGGTGACGGCGAGCGGCTCCTCGAGCCGCGCGCGGTGCGGCGCGCGCACGCGGTCCACCAGCGCCTGCATCGCGGGGTCGGCCGGCAGCAGGTTCGAGAACACCGGCAGCAGCCGGTAGCGGAAGTCGGCCACCTTGCCGCCCCGCACGTCGAAGTCGACGACGCCGAGGAACTTGCCGTTCGAGCCGGCGTTGGTGACCAGCGTGACGCCCTTCGCGTTGCGGATCGACACCGGCTGCGGCACGCCGTCGTGCGTGTGCCCGCCGAGGATCGCGTCGATGCCCGTGACGCGCGTGGCCAGCTTCAGGTCGACGTCCATCCCGTTGTGCGACAGAAGCACCACCACCTGCGCGCCCTTGCCGCGGACCTCGTCGACGACCTTCTGCATTCGCTCGTCCTGGATGCCGAAGCTCCAGTCGGGCGTCATGTAGCGCGGATTGGCGATCGGGGTATACGGGAACGCCTGTCCGATGATCGCGACCGGCACGCCGTTGATGCTGCGCATCGTGTGCGACGCGAACACCGGGTCTTCGAAGTCGGTGGTCCTGACGTTCTGCGCGACGAAGTCGATGCGACCCTTGAAGTCGTTCGCGAGAATTTCCTCGACCCGCTTCGCCCCCAGCGTGAACTCCCAGTGGCCGGTCATCACGTCGACGCCGAGCAGCTTGCAGGCGTCGACCATGTCCTGGCCCTTCGACCACAGCGCGGTGGCCGACCCCTGCCAGGTGTCGCCGCCGTCGAGCAGCAGCGCACCGGGGCGCGACGCCTTCATCCGCTTGACCAGCGTCGCCAGGTGCGCGAACCCGCCGACCTTGCCGTAGGTGCGCGCCGCCGCCTCGAAGTCGAGGAAGGTGAACGCATGCGCCTCGGGCGTGCCCGGGCGGATCCCGAACGCCTTGAGCAGGTGTTCGCCGACCAGGTGGGGGGCGCGCCCGCGCGCCCCGGCCACGCCGATGTTCACGCTCGGCTCGCGGAAGTAGATCGGCATCAGCTGCGCATGGCAGTCGGTGAAGTGCAGCAGGCTGACGTTGCCGAACCGCGGGATGTCGTACATCGCATCGGCGCCGCTGCCCGCGGCCGCGCCGCCCGCCGACGCGCACCCCTGCAGCGCGAGCCCGGCCGCCGAGGCGGTCGCGAGAACCTGCAGGAACTCTCTTCGATCCATCATGGTGTTGCCCGCGTGAAGCGCTCGTCCGGCGCGTGGACGAAAAAAGGGCCGCCCGCAGGCGGCCCGACCGACGCACCGGTCACTTGTTGACCGGCGACTCGGGATCCATCAGGTAGGCGACCAGGTCCTTGATCTGGGACTCGGTCAGCGTCCCCGAGGTGCCGAAGCGCGGCATCGTCGAGCAAGCGGCGAAGGCCTTCGAGTTGTAGATCCGCTGGTACGCGTACTTCTGCATCTCGGGCGTGTAGCCCCGCTGCTTGCCGAACTGGCGCAAGCTCGGTCCGACCGACCCGAACGAGGTCTGCTGCGGCGCGAGCTGGTGGCAGTTGTAGCAGCTGCCGCCGCTCGGCACGCCCGGCTTGTCGCTCCAGGTCATCCCGCGACCGCTCTCGGCGATCTTCTGGCCGCTCTTCCAGTCGCCCATCAGCTTGCCGTCGGCCGGCAGCTTGATCGTGGCCATCTGCTGCGCTTCGAGGCGCCGCAGCACGTCGGCCGGCGGGTGGTCGCGATACTTGGTGCACGCGACCTGCAGCTCGTCCTGCTTGAGCCGGTCCATCGATGCGATGCCGCGCGCGTGGAAGTCGCGCTCGATCGTCGCCGTCGCCTTCGCGTCGTAGGCCTCCCGGTCGGCCATCGTCGCGCAGCCGCCGGCGACGGCCGCGGCGAACACCCCCGCCCAGATGATTGCTCGTTTCATCGTCTGTCTCCCCTTCTCGCCGCGCTCAGCGCTTGATCCCCGGTCCCCTGTACGTCGATCCGTTCGAGTTCACCCCCATGTAGGTGAGCAACGCGGTCACGGTGTCGGACAGGTATCCGGGCTCGGGGAATCGCTGCTGCCGGAAGCAGTCGTTCATCCGCCACTGCAGCGTGTGCATCAGGCCCCCGGTCATCCGGTAGCCCGGCCAGCCGATGAATCCCCGGTCGGCGGTGCCCGGCTTCGTGAAGTTGGGCAGGTTCTGCGTACGGATGCGCTTGCCGTCCTCGCCGTGGCAACTCGCGCAGGAGAAGTCCCAGGGCCCGGCGCGATGGTAGAAGATCGCCTCGCCGAGCTTGTACGTCTCGCGCTCCTGCGGGCTCGCCTGCGGCACCGCGATCTTCATCCCGCGCGACTGCCCGGCGACGTAGGTCACGAGCGACACCA
>CALMSQ010000073.1:0-2849 GCA_937872345.1 uncultured Burkholderiales bacterium
GCCATCCGGTTGTACGCGCCGCGCAGCTTGAACGAGAACACCGGCTGCATGTCCTCGCGCTTGAGCAGCACGCGATTGGACATCCGGGCCGACAGGATGCCGGCCGTCTCGAGCGGGGTTTCCTGGGCGACGTCGTAGACCTTCGCCGTGAGGATGCGTTTCAGGTAGTCGATGGACATGGGCCGGCAGATTCTACCGTTCCGGGCGGGCCGAAGTGCCGACTCCCGCCTGCGGCCAACGCCGCCCCGCCGCGGCGGCGCCGATCGACTCGCTGATAGACTGCTTGGCCGATGGAAGCCCTGGCCCGGATCCTGCTCGACTGGTTCGCCCTGCCCGAGCACGGGCTGTCGACGATCTTCGTCGTCGCGTTCGTTTCCGCGACGCTGCTGCCGATGGGCTCGGAGCCGGCGGTCTTCGGCTTCGTGAAGCTCAACCCCGATCAGTTCTGGTTGGCCGTGCTCGTGGCGACCGCCGGCAACACGCTGGGCGGCGTCGTCGACTACTGGCTGGGCCTGGGCGCGCACGAAGCGGTGGCGCGCGGCAAGCGCACTGTCCACCTGCGGTGGCTCGAGCGGCTCGGGCCCAGGGCGCTGTTCTTCGCCTGGCTGCCTGCGGTGGGCGATCCGCTGTGCGCAGTCGCGGGCTGGTTGAAACTGCCGTTCTGGCCGAGTGTCGGCTGGATGGCGGTCGGCAAGTTCCTGCGCTACGTGCTGATGACCGCCGCGCTGATGGGCGTGCCCGATGCGTGGTGGCACGCAGTGCTGCGGCTGTTCCAGGGGGGCGGATGAATGGCTCGCCAGCGGCGCCGCGCCGGCTGCCGTGACCCCGCTCCGCTAAAATCCCGGATTCGATGAACGCCTCCCTTCCCGTCACGGCTGCCGGTACCGTTTCCGAACCGGCAGCGCCCGCCGATGCGCAGGCTGCCGGCGCCGTGCGCCTGCGCGAGATCCCCTACAACTACACGTCGTTCTCCGACCGCGAGATCGTCATCCGCCTGCTCGGTCCCGAAGGCTGGAGCATCGTCGGCGAACTGCGCGCCGAGCGGCGCACCGGGCGCTCGGCGCGGATGCTCTACGAGGTGCTGGGCGACATCTGGGTCGTGCGGCGCAATCCTTACCTGCAGGACGACCTGCTCGACAACCCGAAGCGCAGGCGGCTGCTGGTCCAGGCATTGCATCACCGGCTGGGCGAGATCGAGAAGCGCCGCGCGCTCGACCTGAGCGCGCGCGCCGACGAGGCCGCGGGCGAGCGCAGTGCACGGGTGAGCCGGCTGCTCGAACTGGCGCGAGCAGCGGTCGCGTCGTTCGAGAGCGAATGCGAGCGCACGTCGGTGCTTCGCGCGCGCGTGCTGAGGCGCCTGTCGCGGCATACGGCGCGCGACAACATCCGCTTCGACGGCATGAGCCGGGTTTCGCACGTCACCGACGCGACCGACTGGCGCGTCGAGTATCCGTTCGTCGTGCTCACGCCCGACAGCGAGTCCGAGATCGCAGCGCTGGTCGCCGCCTGCATTGAGCTGGGCCTGACGATCATCCCGCGCGGCGGCGGCACCGGCTACACCGGCGGCGCGATTCCGCTCACGCCGATGTCGGCGGTCATCAACACCGAGAAGCTCGAGCGCCTCGGCGACGTCGAGCGCATCCGGCTGCCCGGTGTCGATCAAGAGGTGCCGACCATCTTCGCCGAGGCCGGCGTGGTCACGCGGCGCGTGACCGACGCCGCCGACCGGGCAGCGCTGGTCTTCGCGGTCGATCCGACTTCGCTGGACGCGTCCTGCGTCGGCGGCAACATCGCGATGAACGCAGGCGGCAAGAAGGCGGTGCTGTGGGGCACGGCGCTCGACAACCTCGCCTGGTGGCGGATGGTCGATCCCGACGGCAACTGGCTCGAGGTCACGCGAGTCGGGCACAACCTGGGCAAGATCCACGAGGCGCCCACCGCCACGTTCGAGTTGAAGTGGTATGCGCCGAAGCAGCTGGCGAGCGACGGCACGATGCGCGGCGATCCGGTCCGCAGCGAGCGTCTCGACATCGAGGGACGGCGCTTCCGGAAGGCCGGGCTGGGCAAGGACGTCACCGACAAGTTCCTCGCCGGCCTGCCCGGCGTTCAGAAGGAGGGCTGCGACGGCCTGATCACGTCGGCGCGCTGGGTGCTGCACCGGATGCCGAAGTTCATCCGGACCGTCTGCCTCGAATTCTTCGGCCAGCCCAAGGACGCCGTGCCGTCGATCGTGGACATCAAGGACTGGCTCGACACGCGCCCGCACGGGGCGATCCTCGCGGGCCTCGAGCACCTCGACGAGCGCTACCTGCGCGCGGTGGGCTACACGACCAAGTCGCGGCGCGGCGGCCTGCCCAAGATGGTGCTGATCGGCGACATCGTCGGCGACGACGACGAGGCGGTCGCGCGTGCCGCCTCTGAAGTGGTGCGGCTGGCCAACCGGCGCAGCGGCGAAGGCTTCGTCGCGGTCTCGGCCGACGCGCGCAAGGCATTCTGGGCCGATCGCGCGCGCACCGCCGCGATCGCGCGCCACACTAACGCGTTCAAGATCAACGAGGACGTGGTCATCCCGCTCGCGCGGATGGGCGAGTACACCGACGGCATCGAGCGCATCAACATCGAGCTGTCGACGAAGAACAAGCTGGCCGTGCTCGACGCACTCGACCGCCTGCTGGCCGACGAGGCGCACCTGCCGCGGCCCGCGGCGGGCCGCGACGAGGCCGCCGACGAGGAGATGACCGCCGAGCGGCGCCGCCATGCGCTCGAACTGGTTTCGTCGACGCGCCGGCGCTGGCGCCTGCTGCTCGATCGCATCGACGAGCCGCTCGCGCCGCTGCGCGACGCGCTCG
>CALMSQ010000074.1:0-4310 GCA_937872345.1 uncultured Burkholderiales bacterium
AAGCAGATCACCGCCAAGACCGTCGACTTCGGCGCCTCGGACGACCCGATGAAGGGCCCGGACCTCGACAAGAACGG
Organism: uncultured Burkholderiales bacterium; assembly: GCA_937872345.1. Classification (GTDB taxonomy): domain Bacteria; phylum Pseudomonadota; class Gammaproteobacteria; order Burkholderiales; family Burkholderiaceae_E; genus Zeimonas. The sequence goes on from CALMSQ010000074.1 coordinate 78, forward strand.
GCTGCTGCAGTTTCCGGCCGTGATCGGCGGCATCGTCGCAGTGGTGAACCTGCCGGGCGTGCAGCCGGGCCAGATGAAGCTGACCGGCGAACTGCTCGCCGACATCTATCGCGGCGCGGTCACCAAATGGGACGACGCGAAGATCGCCTCGTTGAACCCCGGCGTCAAGCTGCCGTCGAGCGCGATCACGCTGGTCTACCGCTCGGACTCGTCGGGCACGACGGCCGGCTTCACCGACTACCTCGCGCAGGTCTCGGGCGCGTTCAAGTCCGAGATCGGCGCCGGCAAGACGGTGAACTGGAAGGCCGGCATCGGCGGCAAGGGCAACGCCGGCGTGGCCGCGAACGTCACCAAGATCGACGGCGCGATCGGCTACGTGGAATACGCGTACGCCAAGCAGAACAAGATGACGCACACCGCGATGGTCAACCGCAACGGCAAGACCGTGCAGCCGGACGACAAGGGCTTCGCGGCCGCTGCGGCCAACGCCAACTGGACGTCTGCACCCGGCTTCGGCGTCGACCTGAACAACCAGCCCGGCGACCAGGCCTGGCCGATGACCTCGGCCAGCTACATCCTGATGCACAAGGCCGCCGAGAAGCCCGAGCGCTCGCTCGAAGCGCTGAAGTTCTTCCAGTGGGCGCTGAACAAGGGCCAGAACCTGGCGCTGGAGCTAGACTACGTGCCGCTGCCGCCGGTGGTCGTCAAGCAGATCGAAGCGTCGTGGAAGGACATCCGCGATGCGTCGGGCAAGCCCGTGATCACCGTGGCGCACTGAGCAGCGTCTGCGGTCCTGTGCGGCGGGACGCGACGCGTCCCGCCGTCTCGTTTTCGGAATCCCGGCCTGGATGAAGCGTCCGATGGGTGCATCAGTCGACACCGCCGACCCCGTCTCGGCGGCCGCTGTCGCCCCGATGTCCGCGGGCGCGACGGCACGGGCGCAGCAGGCGCTCGCCGCGCGCGTGCGCCGCTTCGCCACGCAGGACCGGGTGTTCCTGGCCGTGACCTTCTCGTTCGCCGCGCTCGTGCTGGCAGGCCTGATGGGCATCCTGGTCGCGCTGGTGATCCAGGCGTGGCCGGCCTTGCGCGAGTTCGGGCTCGGGTTCTTCTACGGCACGAAGTGGAGCCCGACCGACGACGTCTACGGCGCCGTGATCGCCGTTTACGGCACGCTGGCGACCTCCGCGATCGCGCTGCTGATCGGGGTGCCGATCAGCTTCGGCATCGCGGTCTTTCTCACCGAGATGTGCCCGGGCTGGCTGAAGCGCCCCCTGGGCACAGCGATCGAACTGCTCGCGGGCATCCCGTCGATCATCTACGGCTTCTGGGGGCTGTTCGTGCTGGCGCCACTGTTGCAGGACTACGTCCAGCCGTGGCTCGTCAAGACGGGGCTGCCGATCTTCGCGGGGCCGCCGCTGGGCATCGGCATCTTCACGGCAGGCGTCGTGCTGGCGTTGATGGTCATCCCGTTCATCGCCTCGGTGATGCGCGACGTCTTCGAGACGGTGCCTCCGGTACTGAAGGAGTCCGCGTACGGGCTCGGCTGCACCACCTGGGAGGTGGTGCGACACATCGTGCTGCCCTACACGCGCGTCGGCGTCATCGGCGGCGTCATGCTCGGCCTGGGCCGCGCGCTCGGCGAGACGATGGCCGTGACATTCGTGATCGGCAACGCGAACCGACTCGCCGCGAGCCTGTTCGCGCCGGGCAACTCGATCGCGTCGACGCTGGCCAACGAATTCGCCGAGGCCGACCCGGTCCTGCACATTCCGGCGCTCTTCGCGCTGGGTCTGTTGCTGTTCGTGATCACCTTCGTCGTGCTGGCGATCGCCAAGTGGCTCACCCAGCGCGGTATCGCGCGAACCGGCGCCTGAGGCGGGCGTGGCCATCACCCTGTACCGACGTCGCAAGTTCTTCAACGCGCTCGGGCTGGCCATGTCGGCGGCCTCGATGGGGCTCGGGCTCGCGGCGCTGTTGTGGATACTCTGGACGCTGTTCTGGAACGGCCTGTCGGCGTTCAACGTCGACTTCTTCGTCCTGTCGACGCCGGCCCCCGGCACCGAGGACGGGGGGCTCGCCAACGCGATCGTCGGCAGCCTGATGATGGTGGGCGCGGCCACTTTCGTTTCGACGCCGATCGGCATCCTCGCCGGCATCTACCTGGCCGAGTTCGGCGCGCGCTCGAAGTTCGCGGCTGCCACGCGCTTCGTCACCGACATCATGCTGTCGGCGCCTTCGATCGTGATCGGCCTGTTCGTCTACGCGGTCGCGGTCGCGACGGTCAGGCACTTCTCCGGCTGGGCCGGCTCGCTCGCGCTCAGCCTGATCGCGATCCCGGTGGTCGTGCGCACGACCGAGAACATGCTCGCGCTGGTGCCCGCAAGCCTGCGGGAAGCCGCGTTCGCGCTGGGCGCGCCGCGATGGAAGGTGAGCCTGGCGGTGACGCTGCGCGCGGTGCGCGGCGGCGTGCTGACCGGCGTGCTGCTGGCGGTCGCGCGGATCATAGGCGAGACCGCGCCGCTGCTGTTCACCGCACTGAACAACCAGTTCTTCAGCGCCGACATGGGCAGGCCGATGGCCAACCTGCCGGTGGTCATCTACAACTTTGCGATGAGCCCCTACGAGAACTGGCAGAAGCTCGCCTGGGGCGGCGCAGCGCTGATCGCGCTGGTCGTGCTGGGCATCAACGTGCTGGCCCGGGTCGTGTTCCGCGACAGGGTGCGCGCCTGAGGCCGAACGGAAGATCCGAATGAACTCCGCTTCCTCACCCGTCCCCGCGCCCGTCATCGAGGTCAGGAACCTGTCGTTCTTCTACGGCAAGTTCCAGGGCCTGACCGAGGTGTCGCTCGACATCGCGCGCAACCGCGTCACCGCCTTCATCGGGCCCTCTGGGTGCGGCAAGTCGACGCTCCTGCGCACGTTCAACCGGATGTTCGACCTCTATCCGAACCAGCGCGCGGTCGGCGAGATCCGCTTCAATGGCCGCAACATCCTCGACCCGTCGCAGGACGTGAACCTGCTGCGCGCGAAGGTGGGAATGGTGTTCCAGAAGCCGACGCCGTTCCCGATGACGATCTTCGAGAACATCGCGTTCGGGGTGCGCCTGTACGAGAGCCTGGTGGGCGACGCGATGCAGGAGCGCGTCGAGTGGGCGCTTCGCAAGGCCGCGCTGTGGGAGGAGGTCAGGGACAAGCTCGACCAGAGCGGGCTGAGTCTGTCGGGTGGCCAGCAGCAGCGGCTGTGCATCGCGCGGATGGTCGCGGTGAAGCCCGAAGTGCTGCTCCTCGACGAGCCGACCAGCGCGCTCGACCCGATCTCGACCGCGAAGGTCGAGGAGCTCGTCAACGAGCTCAAGGACGAATACACGATCGCCATCGTCACGCACAACATGCAGCAGGCGGCCAGGATCTCCGACTACACTGCCTACATGTACCTGGGCGAGCTGGTCGAGTTCGGCCGCACCGACGAGATCTTCATCAAGCCGAAGAAGAAGGCGACCGAGGATTACATCACCGGCCGGTTCGGCTGACGCACCGAGCGAGCGAGACACATGCTTCAGGAACACACCCACCGCCAGTTCGACACCGACATCGACGTGCTTCGCAGCGCGGTGACGATGATGGGCGGCCTGGTCGAGCGCCAGCTGGTGCGAGCGATCGATGCGGTGCGGCTGCGCGACCTCGACCTCGTGGCGCAGGTGCTCGCCGACGAACAGAAGGTCAACCAGCTGCAGGTCGAGTCCGACTTGCGCTGCAACCAGACGATCGCCCGGCGCCAGCCGATCGCGATCGACTTGCGCGAGATCATCGCGGTGATCCACACGATCAACGACCTCGAGCGCATCGGCGACGAGGCGAAGAAGATCGCGCTGAAGGCCCGCGTGCTGCACCTGGTCGAGTCGCCGATCGCGATGGACCGCATCGAGCAGATGTCGTCGCTGGTCCGCGGCATGCTCGATTCCGCGATCGACGCGTTCGTGCGCCACGACACGGCCGTCGCCGGGGTGCTCGGCCAGCGCGACGACGAGGTCGACGCCTTGCGCGACGAGCTGATCGAGGAGCTGGTGGCGACGATGTCGTCGCACCCGGACACGGTGTCACCGTGCCTGGCGCTGATCTTCGTCGTGCAGTCGATCGAGCGCGCGGGCGATCACGCGAAGAACATCGCCGAGTACGTGGTCAACGTGGTCGAGGGGATCGACCTGCGTCACGCGAGCCCGGCCGACAGCGGCGG
>CALMSQ010000075.1:0-1982 GCA_937872345.1 uncultured Burkholderiales bacterium
CCGCCCGCTTCGGCGCAGAACCCGCCGACCGGCTTGAGCTTGGTGATCTTCTGGCCCATCGTCTTCACGATGCGCCAGCCCCCGAAGAGGGTTCCCAGCCCGATCGCGAGGTAGCACGACAGCACCACCCAGTACGGCGGATGGTGCTCGGCGGTCGAACTCGCCCCGGCGGCGATCAGCAGCAGCCAGATGATGCCCATCGTCTTCTGCGCGTCGTTGCTGCCGTGGCCGATGCTGTACAGCGCCGACGAGGCCAGCTGCAACCGTCGGAACCAGCGGTCGGTGCTGCGCGGCGTGGACCGGAAGAAGGCCCAGGACACCCCGAGCATCAGCGCGGAGCCGAGAATGAAGCCGAGCGTGGGCGAGATCACGATGAACAGCGCCACCTTGGTGATGCCGCTGCCCAGCAGCGCGCCGGCTCCCGACTTCGCGATCGTCGCGCCGATCAGCCCGCCGATCAGCGCATGCGAGGAACTCGACGGAATCCCGGACCACCAGGTGATGATGTTCCAGACGAGCGCGCCGGCCAGCGCGCCGAAGATCACGACGTGGTCGACGACGGTCGGGTCGACGATGCCCTTGCCGACCGTGGCTGCCACCTTCAGCTCGAACATGAACAGCGCGAGGAAGTTGAAGGTCGCCGCCCAGGCCACCGCCTGGTAGGGCTTGAGCACGCCGGTGGACACGACCGTGGCGATCGAATTCGCCGCGTCGTGAAAGCCGTTCATGAAGTCGAACGCCAGCGCCAGCACCACCAGGAACACCAGCACCGAAAAGCTGATGTGCAGCGTCGTCATGCGTTCTCGAGCACGACGCCTTCGAGCACGTTGGCGACGTCTTCGCACTTGTCGGACACCGACTCGAGGAGCTCGTAGATCGCCTTGAGCTTGATGAGCTGGCGCACGTCGCTTTCGTCGCGAAAGAGCTTCGACATCGCCGAGCGCATCACGCGGTCGGCGTCGGATTCGAGCCGGTCGATCTCGGTGCAGATCTTCAGGATCGTCTCGGCGTTCTCCATGCTGTCGAGCAGGTTCACGGCCGCCTTGACGCGGTCGCAGCACATCTCGTTGATCTCGGCGAGTTGCTGCGCTTCCGGCGAGATGCGCTGCAGGTCGTACAGCATCGCCGATTCGGCGACGTCCTGGATCAGGTCGAGGATGTCGTCCATCGTCGTGATCAGCTTGTGGATGTCGTCGCGATCGAACGGCGTGATGAACGTCTTGTGTAGCAGCGACACCGTCTCGTGCGTGACCTTGTCCGCGTCCTTCTCGGCGCGGTCGATGGCGTCGATGTGCTGGCGTCGCGCCGCGACGTCGCCGTAGTCGCTCATCAGCTTTGCCAGCGCGCGGCTGCCGCTCGCGATCTGGTCGGCGTGCTGGTCGAACAACTCGAAGAAGTTGCCCTCGCGGGGCATCAGGCGTCCGAACATGCTGGATTCCCGGGAAGGTGGGCGCCGGGCCGAATCGGGGCGGCGCGCCGGCGAGAGTTCGCAGCGAAGGGTAACAGAAATGACCCGCGATTCAGCCGGCTCCAGCCGCGCCGGCGCGGCGAGCCGCGCACGCGAGGTAGGCGGCCGCGTCGGGCGGCGCGCCGTCTCGCTGAGAGCGCCAGACCACCTCGGCCAGGCAGTCGATGAGCGCGTGCGCGGCCTCGTGCGGTGTTCCCGCGCTGCGCAGCAAACGCTCGAAGGCGGCCCGGATGCCGGGCGGCTGGTCGACCTGCAGCTGCTCGGCCACCGCGAGATGCAGCGACAGGTGCAGGAACGGGTTCTCGCGGCCGGATTCCGGGCCGAAGTCGGCCGCTATCGCCGCATCGGGTGCCGCGAGCAGTGCGTGGTACTCCGGATGCAGGACGATCCAGTCGAGCGCGAGCGCCTCGAGCGGGGACAGCGGCAGGCGCTCGCCGTGCTTGCGCCAGGCCTCGCAGAAGAAGCGGCGGACGTCCTCGCGCGACGGGTCGAACATGGCGCTTCGCGTTCCCGG
>CALMSQ010000076.1:0-1939 GCA_937872345.1 uncultured Burkholderiales bacterium
CCCAGGCTCATCTGGCACATGGACGAGCCGATCGCCGATTCGGCGTTGTTCACCACGTATCTCGTCTCGTCCTTTGCACGCCGGGACGTCAAGGTCATCCTGTCGGGCGTCGGTGGCGACGAGCTGTTCGGCGGCTATCGACGTTACCTCGGCGACCGCTACGTCGGCATGCTGAACCGCTTGCCGACCCCCGTCGTGCGCCTGCTGTCGGGCGCCGCCCAGCACCTACCCGCCGACCGCCACGGCAGGATCAGCAACGTCTTCCGGCTGGCGCGCGAGCTGCTGCGCTCGGCAGACCTCTCGCCGGACGAGCGCTATCGCGGCTACCTGCAGGTGCTGGGACGTGCGCGCGCCGCATCGATGCTGGCGCACCCCGAGGACGGCGGCCCCGACGCGCTCGGTACCGCGTTCGGGCAGGCCGCGCATACCGACCCCCTGGGACGAATGTTCGCGATCGACGCCGCGACCCAGTTGCCCGACGACCTGCTGATGCTCACCGACAAGATGAGCATGGCGGTTTCGCTCGAGTGCCGCGTGCCGCTGCTCGACCGCAGGCTCGTGGAGCTGGCCGCGCGCATGCCGGCGTCGGTGAAGATCCGCGGCGGGCGCCTGAAACACCTGATGAAGGAGGCGCTGCGCGACGTGCTGCCGGCCGACATCCTGCACCGGGAAAAGCGCGGCTTCGGCGCGCCGATCGGCGCCTGGATCAAGCGTTCGCTCGCGCCCGTGGTGCAGACGCTGCTGTCGCGCGAGAGCGTGGTGCGGCGCGGGCTCTTCCGTCCGGAAGAAGTGGAACGCCTGATCGCCGAACACCAGGGCAACCGGATCGATGGCACGGACGCGATCCTCGCGCTGATGAACCTGGAGGTCTGGGCGCGCATCTACCTCGACCGGCGCAGTCACGACGACGTGTCGGCCGAGCTTGCCGGCCATGCCATGCTGGAGAAGGCCGCGTGAAGGTCCTGTTCGTCTGCCACCGGCTGCCGTACCCGCCCAAGCGCGGGGGCAAGATCCGGCCCTTCAACATCATCAGCCACCTGTCGAAGCGTCACGAGATGACGGTGTGCTCGATCGCGCGCTCGGCCGAGGAAGAGGCCGAGGGGCAGGGGCTCAGGCAGCACTGCGCGCGACTGGTGGTGGGCAGGGTCTCCGATCCGCTCCAGGCAGCGCGGATGGTCGCGCGCCTTCCCACGCCGACGCCGTCGTCGATGGGATGGTTCTATTCGCGCGAGCTGGCGCATCGCATCGACGACATGCTGGCCACCGAGACCTTCGACCTGGTGTTCGTTCATTGCTCGTCGGTGGCGCAGTACGTGCTGGGCGCCCGCGGCATGCCGCGCATTCTCGATTTCGGCGACATGGACTCGCAGAAGTGGCTCGAGTATGTGGGGTACAAGCCATTTCCGATGAAGGCCGGCTACTGGCTCGAAGGCACGAAACTCGAGCGTGAAGAGCGCCGCCTGGCGCGCCGGTTCGACCTGTGCACCGTCACCACTCGCGCCGAATGGGAGACGCTGAACGGCTACGACACCGGCACTGAGACGGACTGGTTCCCCAACGGCGTCGATTCGACGTTCTTCGCGCCCGATGGCACCGAATACGACGCCGACCAGCTCTGCTTCGTCGGCCGCATGGACTATTACCCGAACCAGGAGTGCATGTTCGAGTTCTGCGCAAAGACGTGGCCGCTCATCCGGCAGCGAAGGCCCTCGATGCGGCTGGCCATCGTCGGCGCCGATCCGTCGCCGGCGGTGCGTCGGCTCGGTGATGTGCCGGGGGTCACGGTCACCGGTTCGGTGCCCGACGTGAGACCGCACGTGCGCAAGTCGGCGGTGATGGTTGCGCCGCTGAACATTGCACGCGGCACGCAGAACAAGATCCTGGAAGGCATGGCGCTGGGCGTGCCGGTGGTGTCGAGCAGCGTGGCCGCGGGCGGCGT
>CALMSQ010000077.1:0-1939 GCA_937872345.1 uncultured Burkholderiales bacterium
CCCAGGCTCATCTGGCACATGGACGAGCCGATCGCCGATTCGGCGTTGTTCACCACGTATCTCGTCTCGTCCTTTGCGCGCCAGGACGTCAAGGTGATCCTGTCGGGCGTCGGTGGCGACGAGCTGTTCGGCGGTTATCGGCGTTACCTCGGTGACCGCTACGTCGGCATGCTGAACCGCTTGCCGACCCCCGTCGTGCGCCTGCTCTCGGGCGCCGCGCAGCATCTGCCCGCCGACCGCCACGGCAGGATCAGCAACGTGTTCCGGCTGGCGCGCGAGCTGCTGCGCTCGGCAGACCTCTCGCCCGACGAACGCTATCGCGGCTACCTGCAGGTGCTGGGACGCGAGCGCGCCGCATCGATGCTGGTGCACCCCGAAGACGGCGGCCCCGACGCGCTCGGTGCCGCATTCGGGCAGGCAGAGCACGCCGACCCCCTCGGGCGAATGTTCGCGATCGATGCCGCCACGCAGCTGCCCGACGACCTGCTGATGCTCACCGACAAGATGAGCATGGCGGTGTCGCTCGAGTGCCGAGTGCCGCTGCTCGACCGCCGTCTGGTGGAGCTTGCCGCGCGCATGCCCGCGTCGGTGAAGATCCGCGGCGGGCGCCTGAAGCACCTGATGAAGGACGCGCTGCGCGACGTGCTGCCGGCCGATATCCTGCATCGCGAGAAGCGCGGCTTCGGCGCACCGATCGGCGCGTGGATCAAGCGTTCGCTCGCGCCCGTGGTCCAGACCTTGCTGTCGCGCGAGAGCGTAGCGCGTCGCGGGCTCTTCCGTCCCGAAGAAGTGGAACGCCTGATCGCCGAGCACCAGGGCAACCGCATCGACGGCACGGACGCGATCCTCGCGCTGATGAACCTCGAGGTCTGGGCGCGCATCTACCTCGACCGGCGCAGCCACGACGACGTGTCGGCCGAACTCGCAGGCCGCGCCATGCTGGAGAAGGCCGCGTGAAGGCGCTGTTCGTCTGCCACCGGCTGCCGTACCCGCCCAAGCGCGGGGGGAAGATCCGGCCCTTCAACATCATCAGCCACCTGTCGAAGCGCCACGAGGTGACGGTGTGCTCGATCGCCCGATCGGCGGAGGAAGAAGCCGAGGGGCAAGGCTTGAGGCAGCATTGCGCGCGACTGGTGGTGGGCAGGGTCTCCGACCCGCTCCAGGCGGTGCGGATGGTCGCCCGCCTGCCCACGCCGACGCCGTCGTCGATGGGCTGGTTCTACTCGCGCGAACTGGCGCATCGCATCGACGACATGCTGGCCACCGAGACCTTCGACCTGGTCTTCGTTCATTGCTCGTCGGTGGCGCAGTACGTGCTGGGCGCCCGCGGCATGCCGCGCATCCTCGACTTCGGCGACATGGATTCGCAGAAGTGGCTCGAATACGTGGGGTACAAGCCGTTTCCGATGAAGGCCGGCTACTGGCTCGAAGGCATGAAGCTCGAGCGCGAGGAGCGCCGCCTGGCGCGCCGGTTCGACCTGTGCACGGTGACCACGCGCGCCGAATGGGAGACGCTGAAAGGCTACGACACCGGCACCGAGACCGACTGGTTCCCCAACGGCGTCGATTCGACTTTTTTCGCGCCCGACGGCACCGGGTACGACGCGGACCAGCTCTGCTTCGTCGGCCGCATGGATTACTACCCGAACCAGGAGTGCATGTTCGAGTTCTGCGCGAAGACGTGGCCGCTCATCCGGCAGCGCAGGCCCTCGATGCGGCTGGCGATCGTCGGCGCCGATCCGTCGCCGGCCGTGCGCCGGCTCGGGGAGTTGCCCGGGGTCACGGTCACCGGATCGGTGCCCGACGTGAGGCCGTACGTGCGCAAGTCGGCGCTGATGGTCGCGCCGCTGAACATCGCGCGGGGCACGCAGAACAAGATCCTGGAAGGCATGGCGCTGGGCGTGCCGGTGGTGTCGAGCAGCGTGGCCGCGGGCGGCGT
>CALMSQ010000078.1:0-2318 GCA_937872345.1 uncultured Burkholderiales bacterium
TACGAGAACGTCTCGAAGGAAGCCTGGCAGGGCTGGATCCGGCACCAGACGATGCTGGTCAACGAGAACCGGCTCAACCTCGCCGACGCGCGGGCCCGCAAGTACCTGGCCACGCAGCTGGAGGCGTATTTCTTCGGCGCCGGCGCCGAGAAGCCGCCGGGCTACGTGCCGCCGAAGGCCTGACGCGCGCCGGCGTCGCTCGCGCGCCGGGCGCGGCGTCCGCGCATCAGGGCTTGCGCCAGCGATACACGCGCATCGGCGGGATGTTCAGGAACTCGGGCGAGACGTCGGGCTCGCCCAGGATCGGCCTGGCGCGCTCGGCCACCGCACCGCGGAACTGGTAGGCGACGAAGCAGCCGCCGGGCGCCAGCACCTCGCGGATCGCCTCGATGATGCGCGTGCCCACGTCCTCGGGCATCGTCGAGAAAGGAATGCCCGACAGGATCGCGTTCGGCGCGCGCAGCCGGTGCGCCGCGATCAGCTCGGCCAGGTGCTCGGCGCTTCCCTGGTGGACGATCAGTCGACGGTCGTCGATGTTGCGCACGTGGTCGGCGAACGCCGGGTCGAGCTCGATCGCCAGCAGCGTCGCCGTCTCGGGCATCGCGGCCAGGATGGCACGGGTGGTGCCGCCGGTGCCGGGGCCCAGTTCGATCACCGATTCGGCCTGCGCAACGCCGGCCATCCGCACCATCTTCCGCTCGAGGAAGCGCGAGCTCGGAATGACCGAGCCGACTCCCTTGGGCTCGCGCAGGAAGCCCTTCAGGAAGGCAAGCCGGTCGTCTTGCTGCGGCCGCAGCGCCTCGAAACGAAACATCGCGCAGTCCCCCTCGGACGATTTCGATCTGGTCTGGTCTGGTCGAGCCGCCCCGGACCGATCGACAGGCTTCAGCCCCTCGCCCCGGACGCCGCGCGACGTTCGATCCCTTGTGGCGACGCAATGATAACCACGTCGGCCCCCGACCTGGCAAACAGGCCCACCGTGACCACCCCCGGCCACTGGTTGACTTCCGTCTCGTACGCGACCGGGTCGTCCAGTTCGAGCCCGGCGACGTCGAGGATCTGGTTGCCGTTGTCGGTCACGAATCCTTCGCGCAGCGCGGGCCGGCCGCCCCGTGCGCGCAGCCGCGAAGCGACCAGCTCGCGGGCCATCGGCACGACCTCGACCGGCAGCGGGAAACGCCCGAGCCGCGCCACGAGCTTCGACGCGTCGACGATGCACACGAAGCGGCCGCTGGCGGCCGCGACGATCTTCTCGCGCGTGAGCGCGCCGCCGCCGCCCTTGATCATCCGCAGCGCTCCGTCGATCTCGTCGGCGCCGTCGACGTAGACCGGGATGCCGCGCCCTTCGGCGAGCACCTGGTTCAGGTCGAGGACCTCGATGCCGTTGGCGCGCAGCCGCTCGCTGCTGCGCTCGGAGCTCGACACGGCGCCGGCGACGCGCGCGCGTCGCGCGCCGAGCTCGTCGATGAACATGTCGACGGTGGAGCCGCTGCCGACGCCGACGATCGCGCCGTCGACGAGCTCGTCGAGCGCGGCGCGCGCCGCGGCGCGCTTCAGTTCGTTCTGGTTCATGCGGGCAGTGTAACCCCGACGCGAGGCCGCCCGCGAACGCCACGAACGCCGCGACCGCCGCGACCGCCGCGACCGCCGCGACCGCCGCGACCGCCGCGACCGCGTCAGGCGGCGATCAGGTCCGGCGCCGAGAGCGCACGCAGCACCGCGTGGTTGCACTGCTCGAGCGAGATCGAGCACGCGTGCACCGCGCGCTCGAGCGAGACCCCGGGACCGCGCTCGAGCGCCTCGATCGCCTCGAGGTACGCCGCGTAGGGCCCGCGCCGCTCGACCAGCGTCTCGCGAACCCTGGCAGGAACGTGCACCGACTCGAACAGCTGCTCGAACGGCTGGTCGAGCATCCGGTCGAGCATCGAGAACACGCCCAGGATGAACAGCTCGTCGCGTACCCGCTCGTCGCGTCCCGCGCCGATCAGGTGCTCGAGCAGCACGCCGCGGCGGAACGACGCGATCATCACCGGCCTCATGCCGGGGTCGCGCGACGAAGTGGCCAGCAGCAGCGCGAGCCATCGTTCGAGCCGCACGTAGCCGAGCATCATCACCGCGTGGCGGAACGACTGCACTTCGGTGCGCAGCCCGAATCCGGGCGAATTGATGTAGCGCAGCAGCCGCCACGCCAGCGCCGGGTCGCGTCGGATCAGCCGTTCCATGACGACGGTGTCTTCGCCGCGCTCGATCATCGACATCAGCTCGACGATCGTCGCGTAGTCGGGATTGGCGCCGGCCTTCGCGTGGCTGCGCAGGAT
>CALMSQ010000079.1:0-3833 GCA_937872345.1 uncultured Burkholderiales bacterium
GTCGCCTTGCCGATCGCGTTGGCGTTGACCATGAAGCCGACCAGCGACGCGCTGGCGCCTTCCGGGATGTCGAGCTTCTCCACCTTCAGCGCGTACACCGTGAACACGTAGCGGTGCGGCTTGTCGCCGACCGGCGGGCACGGTCCGCCCCAGCCGGGGGCGCCGAAGTCGGTCTTCTGCTGGGCAGCGCCCGCCGGCAGCTTGCCGCCGTCGGCCGAGCCCGCGCCCTGCGGCAGCGACGTCGTGCCGGCCGGCAGGTTGTAGACCACCCAGTGCCACCACCCTGCGCCGCCGGTCGGCGCATCGGGGTCGTGCACCAGCAGCGCGAAACTCTTCGTGCCCGCGGGCGGGACCTTCCAGCTGAGCGCCGGCGACACGTTCTCGCCCTCGCAGCCGAAGCCCTTGAACACGTACTTGTTGCCGATCATCGCGCGCGAGCCGATGTCGGGGCTGCTCAACTGGAACGCGAACGCGCTGCCGCACGCCAGCGCGAGCGAGCCGGCAACGAGGGTTCGGGACATGACGCTCATGGAGATCCTCCGGTGGCTGAGAATCCGCCATGCTGGGCCGAACCGCGCGGCTTCGCAAGATCGGCCCGACACGGATCGGCCCGCGGCCGCGCCCGGGGCGAGGCCGCGATTGCAGTACGATTCACGAGCCGCGAGCGCTGCGACGAGCCGCACGCGCTGCGGCCCCCGCCCCCCTTTCCCGGAGAACGGAACTTGGCCGACCCCCACGGATACGGACGCTTCGGCAGCGGCCAGGCAGTCCGGCGCATCGAGGACTCGACGCTGGTCAGCGGCCGCGGCGCCTTCGTCGACGACTTCGACGCCGACGGGCAGGCGCACCTGTGCTTCCTGCGTTCGCCGCATGCGCACGCGCGCATCGTCTCGATCGACGCGTCGGCCGCGCGCGAGCTGCCCGGCGTGGTCGCCATCCTGACTGGCGACGACCTCGTGCGCGCCGGCGTCGGCGTGTTCCCGGGGCCGGCCGGCTTCAAGCGTCCGGACGGCTCGCCCGGCATCGCGCCGCCGCGGCGGCCCCTCGCGCACGAGCGCGTGCGCTTCGTCGGCGAGGCGGTGGCCGCGATCGTCGCCGAGTCGCGCCAGGCCGCGATCGACGCGCGCGACGCGATCTTCGTCGACTACGAAGACCTGCCCGCCGTCGTCGAGCTCGACGACGCGACGACCCCCGGCGCGCCGCTGGTGTTCGACGAGGCGCCGGGCAACCTCGCCGCGGCGATGCGGCATGGCGATGCCGGCGCCGCCGAGGCCGCGTTCCGCGCCGCCGCGCACGTGGTGTCGCTCGACCTGGTGAACCAGCGGCTCGCGCCGTCGGCAATGGAGCCGCGCGCGGTGCTCGCCACGTACGACGAGGCCAGCGACCGCCTCACGCTGCGGATGAGCACGCAGATGCCCTCGGGCGCTCGCGACACCGTGGCGCAGGACCTGCTGAAGATGCCCAAGGAGAAGGTCCGCGTCGTCGTCGGCGACGTCGGCGGGGGCTTCGGCATGAAGACCGGCCTGTACCCCGAGGACGCCGCGGTCGCCTTCGCGGCGCGGCACCTGAAGCGGCCGGTCAAGTGGTGCGCCGAGCGCAGCGACGAGTTCCTCGGCGCCGTGCACGGCCGCGACGTGCGCAGCCACGCCGAGCTCGCGCTCGACGCGAACGGCCGCATCCTCGCAATGCGCATCCGCTCGCTGGCCAACGTGGGCGCGTACGCGACGCCCACCGGCGTGGCGATCCAGCTGCTGATCGGGCCGTGGGTGCAGACCAGCATCTACGACATCCCGGTGATCGACTTCGAGTTCCGCGCGATCCTCACGCATACGACGACCACCGGCGCCTATCGCGGCGCGGGCCGCCCCGAGGCGATCTACCTCACCGAGCGGCTGATGGACGCCGCCGCGCGACGGCTCGGCATCGAGCAGGCCGAACTTCGCCGACGCAACATGATCCGGCCCGAGCAGATGCCCTATCGCAACGCGATGGGCCAGACCTACGACAGCGGCCGCTTCGAGTCGATCATGGACCAGGCACTGGCGCTGGCCGACTGGAACGGCTTCGACGCGCGACTGGCCGACTCGAAGTCGCGCGGGCGGCTGCGCGGTCGCGGCATCGCGACCTTCCTCGAATGGACCGGCGGCAACGTGTTCGAGGAACGCGTCACTGTCGACGTCGCCGCCGACGGCTTCATCGAGATCTTCTCGGCCACGCAGGCGATGGGCCAGGGAATCGCGACCACCTATGCGCAACTGGCGGTCGACGTGTTCCAGGTGCCGATCGAGCGGATCCGCATCGTGCAGGGCGACACCGATCGCGGCGTCGGCTTCGGCAGCGCGGGCTCGCGCTCGCTGTTCACCGGTGGCTCGGCGGTGCGCGTCGCCTCCGAGCGCACCGTGCGCAAGGCGCAGGACCTCGCCGCCGACGCGCTCGAGGCCCCGGCTGCCGACGTCGAGTACGTCGACGGGGCGTTCCGCATCGTCGGCACCGATCGCTCGATCGGCCTGTTCGAGCTCGCCGCGCGCCAGCCCGAGCGGCGCATCTGGATGGACTCGACCAGTTCGGTCGAGGGGCCCAGCTGGCCCAACGGCTGCCACCTGTGCGAAGTCGAGATCGACCCCGACACCGGCGTGATCGAGGTGCTCGCGTACGCGTCGGTCAACGACGTCGGCCGGGTCGTCAACCCCGACATCGTGCGCGGCCAGCTCGACGGCGGCGCGGTCCAGGGCCTGGGCCAGGCGCTGTGCGAGCAGGTGATCCACGAGCGAAGCAGCGGCCAGCTGCTGTCGGCCAGCTTCCTCGACTACGCGATGCCGCGAGCCGACCTGGCCGGGCGCTTTCGCACCGAAATGGACGAGTCGATCCCGTGCCTGACCAATCCGCTGGGGGTCAAAGGCGTCGGCGAGCTGGGCACGATCGGCGCGACGCCGTGCGTGGTCAACGCAGTCGTCGATGCGCTGTGGCGGGCCGGTAAAGGTGAGCGCGCACTGTCGCTGCAGATGCCGCTGACGCCCGAGCGCGTCTGGGCGGTGCTGAACGGCTAGGAGCCGGCCCCCAGGGGCAGGGCGCTTCGGGCGGCCGGCCGGCAAGGCTGGCCCGCCTCGCGCGCAGTTACGCTTCGCCCCCCGCTTTACATCTGCTTACCCGCCCGAGCACCCCGCCGCGTCGGCGCGCGCTACGCTGGGGGCGTTGTTCGTTCATGGGATACCTGTCGAAACGGAGCGAACGATGAAACGACGCGGCCCGGTCGCCTGGCTGGCCTGCGCAGCCGCAGCGGCGACGATCACGCTGGCGCCGGCTGGGCCGTCGCAGGCGCAGCAGCAGTACGACACGTCGTATGCGCAGGCGGCGTACGCGCAGGAAGAGCTCGACCAGATGCTCGCCCCGATCGCGCTGTACCCCGATGCGATGCTTGCGCAGGTGCTGATGGCGGCCACCTACCCGCTCGACGTGGTCGAGGCCGACCGGTTCGTGCGGCAGAACCCGGGCCTGACGGGCGAGGCGCTGGCCGACGCCGTCGAGGGCATGCCCTGGGATCCGAGCGTGCGCGCCCTGACGCAGTTCCCGTCGGTGCTGGCGATGATGAGCGAACGGCTCGACTGGACCGAGCGGCTCGGCGACGCCTTCCTCGCGCAGCGCGACCAGGTGATGGACACCGTCCAGTCGCTGCGTGCGCGCGCCTGGGACGCCGGGAACCTCTACTCGAACGACCAGCAGCAGGTGATCGTGCAGGACCAGGTCATCGCGATCGAGCCGGTGCGGCCGGGATACCTGTGGGTGCCGTACTACAACCCGGTCGTCGTGTTCGGCACCTGGTGGTGGCCCGACTA